>NZ_VMBJ01000014.1:0-83677 GCF_010608305.1 Stenotrophomonas sp. AS012628
CGAGCTTACATGGACGTACTTGCAGCGTCCCCCGCGCAGCCCACCCGCCCGGCCAAGCCCATGAAGCCGGTCGACTAACAGTCGACCCTACCAAGATGTCGCCACGAGGGGCTCAGCCGTTGGCCGGACACCCCGCGACAAACCACCGCACGTGCGCAATCCCAACGAACGTCGGACAATGGAGACCTTGGCGGCCCGCCGCGCCGCCCCTCCCGCTTTCCGCTGCAAGGATTCCCCCATGGCCGCCCGCAAGTCCTCCGCCCCCCTCATCGAAGTCACCGCCCGTCCCGGCCAGCCGCTGGGCATGGCGCCGGCCACCTTCCTGCGCGATTTCTGGCAGAAGCGCCCGCTGCTGATCCGCAACGCCTTCCCCAATTTCCAGACCCCGGTGCAGCCGGAAGACCTGGCCGGGCTGGCCTGCGAGGAAGGCGTGCTGGCGCGCCTGATCGAGCACGACAAGACCCAAGACGGCTGGCGCGTGCGTACCGGCCCGTTCCAGGAAGACGTGTTCCCCGCCCTGCCCGACCACGATTGGACCCTGCTGGTGCAGGACGTGGACAAGTGGGACCCGGACGTGCGCGCCCTGATCGAGCACTTCAGCTTCCTGCCGCGCTGGCGCATGGATGACGTGATGATCAGCTTCGCCGCCACCGGCGGCTCGGTCGGCGCCCATGTCGACCAGTACGACGTGTTCCTGCTGCAGGCCCACGGCCATCGCCGCTGGCAGATCGATGCCAGCGAATCGATCAAGGGCAGGCAGCCGCCGCTGGGCTTCCGCCCGGACGTGGAGCTGAAGCTGCTGAAGGTGTTCAAGCCCACCCACGACTGGGTGCTGGCGCCGGGCGACATGCTGTATCTGCCGCCGAACGTGCCGCACCACGGCGTGGCCGAAGACCCCTGCCTGACCTTCTCGTTCGGCATGCGTGCGCCGTCTTCTGCCGAGCTGATCAGCGACTATCTGGACACCCTGATCGCCGATGCCGACGAGAACATCCGCTACCAGGATGCCGACCTGAAGGTGCCGGCCGACCCGAACGAGATCGACACGGTGGCGATGGCGCGGGTGATCACCGCGCTCAATGCCATCCGCATGAACGACCCGGACAAGCTGGGCGACTGGTTCGGCCGCTTCATCACCACCTACCGTGCAGCGGGCGAAGTGATGGCCCACCAGGCCGCACCGGCAGCGGAGGAAGTGGCCCAGGCGCTGGCCTCGGGCCTGCTGCTGCAGCGCCACCCGTGGGCGCGACTGGCCTGGCGCCGGGCCAAGCGTGGCG
Source organism: Stenotrophomonas sp. AS012628 (assembly GCF_010608305.1). Taxonomy (NCBI): domain Bacteria; kingdom Pseudomonadati; phylum Pseudomonadota; class Gammaproteobacteria; order Lysobacterales; family Lysobacteraceae; genus Stenotrophomonas; species Stenotrophomonas sp. AS012628. The sequence continues at coordinate 1,278 of NZ_VMBJ01000014.1, forward strand.
CCAGCCTGTATGTCAGCGGCCAGGACTTCGCGTTGCCGGTGAAGGACGCACAGCGCCTGGCCGGTGCCGAGCAGCTCGACGCCACCGCCTATCGCGGCCTGTCCGACAAAGGCCGCGCGGTGGTCCAGCAGCTGCTGGTCGGTGGCGTGTTCCAGTTGATCGATCCGAACGAGGTGTATGACGCCGAAGACGAGGACGACGGCGAAGACGCCGTGGTGCTCGGCGAAGTGGTCGAAGGCCGTGACCGCGTGGATGCGATAGACGCCGATGCGGTGTCCGACGATGTCCACTCCGTGACCGTGCACGACGACGGCATCGAGGTCATCGTCAACTTCGAGGACGACGAGGAAGACGACAGCGACGTCGGCCGCGTCTGAGCCGCCGCCATGATCCGGGTCCAGCAGGTCAGCCACGCCGACGCCCACGTTGCCATCCACGACGTGCGCCAACGCGTGTTCGTGCAGGAACAGGGCATCGCCGCCGAACTGGAACGCGATGCGCTGGACCCGGTCAGTGCCCATGTGCTGGCGCTGGACAGTGACAACCAGCCGGTCGGCACCGGCCGACTGGCCCCGGACGGCCGCATCGGCCGCATGTCGGTGCTGGCCAGCCATCGCAGCCAGGGGGTCGGCGAGGCCCTGCTGGAGGCACTGGTCGAGGCCGGGCGCCGCCTCGGCCTGGCCGAACTGCACCTGCACGCCCAGCTGCCCGCCCGTGACTTCTATGCCCGCCAGGGCTTCCTGCCCGAGGGCGAGGTGTTCGAGGAGGCCGGCATCGGCCACCAGCAGATGCGTCGCCGGCTGGGCGCGGCCAGCGCCATCGACGGCCGCGCCGAGGCGGTGGCGATCACCACCGCCATCATCCACCGCGCCCGCCGCCAGCTGTGGCTGCACAGCCGCCAGCTGGACCCCGGCCTGCTTGACACACCGCCGGTGCAGGCCGCCCTGCGCCGCTTCGTCACCGCCCGCCACGACAAGCAGCTGCGGGTGATCGTGCACGATGCGGCTGCCGTTGCCTCTGCCGGGGCACCGCTGCTGGCGTTGGCCCAGCGCCTGCCAAGCGTGATCCAGTTCCGCGAGGTCACCGACCCGGTCGACCGTGCGTTGGCCTCGGCCTGCCTGCTCAACGATGCGGGCGACTTCTACTTTCGTCTGATCGGGCATCGCCTCGACGGCGAGGCCGGCATCGCGCTGCCGGCACGTTCGCAGCCGTTCGAGCAGCAATTGCAGCGTGTCTGGGACCGTTCGCGCGATTGCAGCGAACTGCGCGCGCTCGGCATCTGAGCGCGGGCCACCGCGCCAACCTGTCTGGAAGCGGCACCGGGGGACGCGCGGTGCCTCTGGTGGTGCCCCTTCGTGTCCGGTTGGGGGTACAATTTGGCTGTTTGAACGCGCCCGTGCATGGCTATTCATCTTCGTGCCGGGTCCTTCTGAAGCCATACCCCACAAAGCGAATCAGCACCCTCCATCGTGGACAATCAACTGAAGCAGTTTGCGCAATCTTCGCAACTCGCCGGCGGCAACGCCTCCTATGTCGAGGACCTGTACGAGCAGTACCTGGTCTCCCCGGATAGTGTCGATCCCAAATGGAAAACCTACTTCGACGGCTTCAAGGGCCGCGAAGCAGGTGACATCCCGCACTCGGCTGTCATCTCCCACATCGCGGACGCGGCCAAGGATGCGCTGAAAGCCGGCACCGGCAGCGGTGCGGGCGACGAGCGTGAGCGCAATGTCGGTCGCCTGATCACCGCCTACCGCTCGCGTGGTCACCTGGACGCGCGCCTTGATCCGCTGGGGCTGGCCGCACCGGTCAACACCCCGGACCTGGGCCTGCCGTTCCACAGCCTGTCCGATGCCGACCTCAACAGCGAGTTCAGCACCGGCGGCGTCGGCGGCCAGCCGCGCATGAAGCTGCGCGACCTGCTTGCACGCCTGAAGGCGACCTACACCGGCTCGATCGGTGCGGAGTTCATGCACATCTCCGAGGTCGAGCAGCGCCAGTGGATCTACAAGAAGCTGGAAGCGGCCGGTGGCAACTACCAGCTGGACGCTGACACCCAGCGCCGCACCCTGGAGCGCCTGACCGCGGCTGAAGGCCTGGAGCGCTACCTGCACACCAAGTACGTCGGCCAGAAGCGCTTCTCGCTGGAAGGCGGCGACTCGCTGATCCCGATGATGGACACCATCATCCGCAGCGCCGGCAAGGATGGCGTCAAGGACGTGGTGATCGGCATGGCCCACCGCGGCCGCCTGAACGTGCTGGTCAACACCCTGGGCAAGAACCCGCGCAAGCTGTTCGACGAGTTCGAAGGCAAGTTCGAGCACGACGAGCACGCCTCGGCCGGTGACGTGAAGTACCACATGGGCTTCTCGGCCGACGTCGCCACCGAAGGCGGCCCGGTGCACCTGGCGCTGGCGTTCAACCCGTCGCACCTGGAAATCGCCGACCCGGTCGTGGCCGGTTCCGTGCGTTCGCGCCAGGAGCGCCGCAAGGACACCGCCCGCAAGCAGGTCATGCCTATCCTGATCCACGGCGACGCGGCCTTCTCCGGCCAGGGCGTGGTCATGGAGCTGTTCCAGATGTCGCAGGCCCGCGGCTTCGCCGTCGGCGGCACCGTGCACATCGTGGTCAACAACCAGGTCGGCTTCACCACCTCCAACCCGCTGGATACGCGTTCCACTCGCTACGCCACCGACGTGGCGAAGATGATCGCCGCCCCGGTGCTGCACGTGAACGGCGATGATCCGGAAGCGGTGGTGTTCGCCGCGCAGCTGGCCTTCGAGTTCCGCCAGAAGTTTGCCAAGGACGTGGTCATCGACCTGATGTGCTACCGCCGTTGGGGCCACAACGAGGCCGACGAACCGGCGATCACCCAGCCGCTGATGTACCAGGTGATCCGCAAGCACGCCACCACCCGCGAGATGTACGCCGAGCAGTTGGAAAAGGCGGGCGTGATCGCCGCCGGCGCCGGCAAGGCGATGGTCGATGCCTACCGCGAGAAGCTGGACGCCGGTGAAGTGACCACCGAGCTGGCCAAGGTCGAGAAGACCCCGCCGACCAGCCCGCTGTTCGTCGATTGGCCGAAGCTGCTGGAAGGCAAGCTGTCCGATCCGATCTCGACCAAGGTCGAGAAGAACAAGCTGGTCGAGCTGGCCAAGCTGATCAACACCATTCCCGAAGACGTGCAGCTGCACTCGCGCGTGGCCAAGGTCTACGACGACCGCCGCAAGATGGCCGCCGGCGAGATCCCGGGCGACTGGGGCTTTGCCGAGAACCTGGCCTACGCCACCCTGCTCGATGAAGGCCATGCACTGCGCCTGGTCGGCCAGGACGTGGGCCGCGGTACGTTCACGCACCGCCACGCGATCCTGCACGACCAGAAGACCGACAACTACTACATGCCGCTGCGGCAGCTGGTGGATTCGCCGGAGAAGGCCACCGTCATCGATTCGCTGCTGAGCGAAGAAGCGGTGATGGCCTACGAGTACGGCTTCTCCACCACCGATCCGAACACGCTGTGCATCTGGGAAGGTCAGTTCGGCGACTTCGCCAACGGCGCCCAGGTGGTGATCGACCAGTTCATCGCCGCCGGTGAAGCCAAGTGGGGCCGTATTTCCGGCCTGACCCTGCTGCTGCCGCATGGCTATGAAGGGCAGGGCCCGGAACACAGCTCGGCGCGCCTGGAGCGCTTCCTGCAGCTGTGCGCGCTGGAGAACATGCTGGTTGTCGTGCCGTCGACCCCGGCGCAGGCCTTCCACATGCTGCGTCGCCAGCTGCACATGACCACCCGCAAGCCGCTGGTGGTGATGTCGCCGAAGTCACTGCTACGCCACAAGCTGGCTGTGTCGACCCTGGACGAGCTGGCCAACGGCGAGTTCCAGCACCTGATCGGCGACGCCAATGCGGACGCCAAGAAGGTCAAGCGCGTGGTGCTGTGCTCGGGCAAGGTCTACTACGACCTGCTGGAAGACCAGACCAAGCGTGGCCAGGACGACGTGGCAATCATCCGCGTGGAGCAGCTGTACCCGTTCCCGCGTGCGCTGCTGGCTGCCGAACTGAAGAAGTACGGCAAGGCCACCGACGTGGTGTGGACGCAGGAAGAACCGCAGAACCAAGGTGCGTGGTACCAGATCCGCCACCACCTGCAGTTCTGCCTGGCCGATGGCCAGAACCTGCACTACGCCGGTCGCGCACGTTCGGCTTCGCCGGCTGCCGGTCACATGGCTGACCACGTCCGCGAACAGCAGCAGCTGGTCGCCGACGCACTGGTCAACCCGTTCAACGACACGTTCGCTGAATAATCCTCCCCCTATTTAGAAGACAAACCAGGAAGCTCCCGCAATGGCCACCGAAGTCAAAGCCCCGGTACTGCCCGAATCCGTCGCCGACGGCACCATCGCCACCTGGCACAAGAAGGTGGGCGACGCCGTCAAGCGCGACGAAAACCTGCTTGACCTGGAAACCGACAAGGTCGTCCTGGAAGTGCCGTCGCCGGTCGACGGCGTGCTCAAGGAAATCAAGTTCAAGGAAGGCGATACCGTGACCTCCAGCCAGGTCGTGGCGATCATCGAAGAAGGCGCCGTGGCTGCTGCCCCGGCTCCGGCTGCTGAAGCCGCTCCGGCGGCTGCCGCTGCCCCGGCCGCCGCTGCTCCGGCCGCAGCCGCCGCTCCGGCCCCGGCTGCCAAGTCGGCCGCCGACGCCCTGCCGCCGGGCGCCCGCTTCACCGCCATCACCGAAGGCGTGAACCCGGCCGACGTCGACGGCACCGGCCGTCGCGGCGCGGTGACCAAGGAAGACATCGTCAACTTCGCCCGCAACGGCGGCGCCGGCAAGGCCGGTGGCGCACGTCCGGAAGAACGCGTGCCGATGACCCGCATCCGCAAGCGCATCGCCGAGCGCCTGATGGAGTCGAAGAACTCCACCGCCATGCTGACCACCTTCAACGAAGTCGACCTGTCTAAGGTCTCGGCGGCGCGCAAGGAACTGCAGGACGAGTTCGTCAAGGCACACGGCATCAAGCTGGGCTTCATGAGCTTCTTCGTGAAGGCCGCGGCCAATGCCCTGCAGCGCTTCCCGCTGGTCAACGCCTCGATCGACGGCGACGACATCATCTATCACGGCTACTCGGACATCTCGATCGCCGTGTCGACCGAGAAGGGCCTGGTCACGCCGGTGCTGCGCAACGTCGAGCGCATGTCGTTCGCCGACATCGAGAAGACCATCGCCGACTACGCCAAGAAGGCCCGTGACGGCAAGCTGAGCCTGGAAGAACTGCAGGGCGGCACCTTCACCGTGACCAACGGCGGCACCTTCGGTTCGCTGCTGTCGACCCCGATCATCAACCCGCCGCAGAGCGCCATCCTGGGCATGCACGCCATCAAGGAGCGTCCGATCGCCCAGAACGGCCAGGTCGTGATCGCGCCGATGATGTACCTGGCGCTGTCGTACGACCACCGCATCATCGACGGCAAGGATTCGGTGCAGTTCCTGGTGGACATCAAGAACCAGCTGGAAAACCCGGGCCGCATGCTGTTCGGCCTGTAAGACACCTCCCGCCCCTCCGCGCCTGCGCGGAGGGGTTCTGGTAATGCATCAAGGAATAATTCAATGGCTGAACAATTCGACGTCGTCGTCATCGGTGCCGGCCCGGCCGGTTACCACGCTGCCATCCGCGCGGCCCAGCTGGGCCTGAAGACCGCCTGCATCGACGCAGCGCTGGGCAAGGACGGCAAGCCGGCCCTCGGCGGCACCTGCCTGCGCGTGGGCTGCATCCCGTCCAAGGCGCTGCTGGATTCCTCGCGCCAGTTCTGGAACATGGGCCACATCTTTGGCGACCACGGCATCAGCTTCAAGGATGCCAAGATCGACGTCGAGGCGATGATTGGCCGCAAGGACAAGATCGTCAAGCAGTTCACCGGCGGCATCGGCATGCTGTTCAAGGCCAACAAGGTCGCCGCCTATTATGGCTTCGGCGAGCTGCAGCCGGGCAACGTGGTCAAGGTCACCCAGCATGACGGTTCCATCGTCGAGCTGAAGGGTACCAACGTCATCATCGCGGCCGGTTCGGATTCGATCGAACTGCCGTTCGCCAAGTTCGACGGCGAGACCATCGTCGACAACGTCGGCGGCCTGGACTTCACCGAAGTGCCGAACCGCCTGGCGGTGATCGGCGCCGGCGTGATCGGCCTGGAACTGGGCAGCGTGTGGAAGCGCCTGGGCGCTGAAGTCACCATCCTGGAAGCACTGCCGGAGTTCCTGGCCGTGGCCGACGCCGAAGTGGCCAAGACCGCTGCCAAGGAATTCAAGAAGCAGGGCCTGGACATCCGCCTCGGTGCCAAGGTCTCCAAGACCGAGATCACCGGCAAGGGCAAGAAGAAGGAAGTCGTTGTCACCTACACCGACAGCGAAGGCGAGAAGACCCTGACCGTGGACAAGCTGCTGGTGGCCGTCGGCCGTCGCGCCGCCACCAAGGGCCTGCTGGCTGAAGGCACCGGCGTCAAGATCAACGAGCGCGGCCAGATTGAAGTCGACGCGCACTGCCACACCGGCGTCAACGGCGTGTGGGCGGTCGGCGACTGCGTGCGCGGCCCGATGCTGGCGCACAAGGGCTTCGAGGAAGGCATCGCGGTGGCTGAGCTGATCGCCGGCCTGCCGGGCCACGTCAACTTCGACACCATCCCGTGGGTCATCTACACCGAGCCGGAACTGGCGTGGGTCGGCAAGACCGAGGCCCAGTTGAAGGCCGAGGGCATTCCGTACAAGGCCGGCAGCTTCCCGTTCGCCGCCAACGGCCGTGCCGTGGCGATGATCGAGCCGGCAGGCTTCGTCAAGATCCTGGCCCATGCCGAAACCGATCGCATCCTCGGCATGCACCTGGTCGGCGCCAACGTCTCCGAGCTGGTGCACGAAGGCGTGCTGACCATGGAGTTCAGCGGCTCGGCCGATGATCTGGCCCGCATCTGCCACGCCCACCCGTCGCTGTCGGAAGTGATCCACGACGCGGCGATGGCGGTCAGCAAGCGCGCCATCCACAAGGCGAACTGATCTGCATCATGGTAGGTGCCGACCGTTGGTCGGCACTCACCTGCAGAAGAAAAACCCCGCTTCGGCGGGGTTTTTTGTTGGCTGCCCTGGTGTAGAGCCGAGCCCACGCTCGGCTGCGCACTTGGCGGTCCGTGAAGGCCCAGCCGAGCATGGGCTCGGCGCTACACCTTTTCAGCTGGCTTCTTCGGCGGATCGTCACAGACCCTGTGCTGCACCACCGTCTCGCCAACCTTCCATTCCTTCGTGACCCGGCAGTGCGCCTTGGCCTCCGGCACCTTCGAAGCCGTCGCCCCCGCAGCATTCGCCTCGTCGGCACCGGCTGCCTGCTGGCGCTCCAGCCACGCCGATGGCGGCGCGGGCGGTGTGGCCAGCACCGGGCCTGACAACAGGACCAGGCCCATCAGCAACACGGCCCTCATGCCGCCACCGCCCGGCCGCCGAGCAACCGTGCCGGCAACATGAACAGCGCACGCAGGAACGCAAACAGCGCCGAGAAGGTGATGCCGACCAGTCGGAACGGCAGGCTCAGCAGCCAGACGAACGGCCAGGCGATCAGGGCGAGGATCGCCAGCGGCCAGCACAGCACGAACAGCAGGCACCACACACCGAGCGCGAACAGGGTCTTCATCACGGTCTCCTTGTGGCGGCACCTTGCCGCCTGCGGACACCTTGGCGCCCTGCCCTTGCCACGCACAAACGGTTTGCGACGAAACCGGCCTGGGGGCGATGAAACCGGTCCACCGCCGTTGTAGAGCCGAGCCTGCGTTCGGCTTTCCAGAAGCAGCCGAGCGTGGGCTCGGCTCTACAGGAGCTGCGATGCGCCCGGGCGGCCGTGGGTCACCTGGAAGCGCGCCGCAGTGCGCACTGCGGCATCCGCACGCAGCACGCTGTCGGCGAAGCGCAGCTCGGCGTCCACGGTCTGCCGGTTCAGCTGCAGCTTCCACCAGCCACGGCGGTCGCCATCGAAATAGCGGATGTGCGGGTTCTGCGGTATCGATGGCCCGTAATACGGACCATACGGCGTATCGTCGCCGCCGCTGCTGATCGCCGGGGCGATGAATTCGGTCGCCACGACCGGCGCACTGGCCGCGTCGAAATCCAGTTTCAGGTCGTTGACGAAGGTGGAATGCCAGTCACCGCCCAGCACGATGGCATTGCCCTGCCCGCCCGCCTGCAAGGCCTGCAGCAGGCGGTTGCGTGCGGTGGGATAGCCATCCCAGGCGTCGTTCCAGAAGCGCTCGCGCGGTGTGCCACCGTCCAGCCGCAGCTGCGCCATCAGCAGCTGCTGTACCACCACGTTCCAGCGCGTGCCCCGCGCGACGGCCATTGACTGCGCGAACCACGCCTCCTGGCCCGTGCCGAGCATGCTCATGCGTGGATCCAGCGCCGCCTCGCAGCGCGGTGACTCGCCCACACCGCAGGGATTGGCCGGGCGGAACTGGCGGCAGTCGAGCAGCGTCAGCTGTGCAAGATCGCCGTAACGCAGGCGCCGATGCACGCGCAGGCCACCGTTGCCCGCAGGCGTGCTGCGCATCGGCAGGTGCTCGTAGAACGCACGATACGCGGCCGCGCGGCGGATGATGAAATCCTCCATTGAGACGCCGGGCTTCTCCGGGGGGATGCCGGAGTAATCGTTCTGCACTTCGTGGTCATCCCAGATCACCGCGAACGCGTGTGCGGCGTGCGCGGCCTGCAGATCGGGATCGAGTTTGTACAGCGCGTACTGGTCACGGTAACGTTCCAGGCTCACCGTCTCGCCACTGAACCGCGCCGCATCCAGCGTGCTGCCACGCGCGTTCTGCAGCGGGCTGTATTCATACAGGTAGTCGCCGGCATGCAGCACCAGGTCGACATCACTCTGCGCGATGTCACGCAGCACCGGGTAGTAGCCGCTGTTCCACGCCTGGCAGGTACACAGCGCCAACCGCAACTGCTGCAACAGCGTGTCCAGCAGCGGCGCGGTGCGGAAGTGGCCGACCACGCTTTCCTCATCGCCGTCGCAGGCGAAACGATAGTAATAGTCGCGGCCGGGACGCAGGCCGTTGACCTCCACATGTACCGAATGGGCCAGCTCCGGCACAGCCGCAGCAACGCCCCGCTGCACCAGCCGGCGCATGCCGGGGTCTTCGGCCACGAACCAGCGCACGGGCACCGCCCGCGACGGCATGCCGCCGCCGTTGAGTGGGTCCGGCGCGAGCCGCGTCCACAGCACTGCACCCTGCGGATCCGGATCACCGGCGGCGACACCGAGGGTGAACGGATCACGCCCCAGCCGCGGCCGTGGGCCGGCCGTGGCCAGCCCCGGCATCGCCGCCAGTGCGATCGCCGCCCCCGCGCCCTGCCACGCCATGCGCAGCAGGCGACGACGGCTTTCCGGATCGACAGGCCCGCGCATCAGAAGTGCACGGTGGCGGTGGCCATCACCTGCCGCGGCGCGCCGACCTGCATGGTCGCCAAGCTGCGGGTCGGGTCGGCGGCGTAGGTGCCGTTGGTGTTGATCGAAGACAGGTAACGCTTGTCGGTCAGGTTGGTCAGGTTAAGCGCCACGGTCAGGTTCTGTGCCGGGCCGAGCGTGCCGAAGTCATAGGCCACCGACGCATTGACCAGCCAGTAGCTCGGCACCGACACATCGTTGGTATAGGTCACGTAACGCTTGCCGACATGGTTGGCGGCCAGTCGCAGATCCCACGGGCCCGGGGTCCAGGCCAGGGTGCTGGCGAACATCCACTCCGGTGTGTCGACGGTCGTCTTGCCGCGGGTCGGCACCACGCCGTTGTTCACGTAGTCGTTGTCGTAGGTACTGTCATTCCACGACAGCGCATTGGACCAGATCAGGTCCTGCATCGGCTTCAACTGCAGGGTCGCCTCGGCACCGCGGCTGGTCACCGAACCGACGTTGGAGAACAGCGCCGGGCAACCGAGGATGCCCACGCACTGCGCGATGGCCAGCAGGCGGTTGTCGAACTTCACGTCATACACCGCCACCGAGGCTTCATAGCCCTGGCCGTAGCCGCGCCAGCCCAGTTCGAGGGTGCGCGACTGTTCCGGCTTCAGGCTCTTCGCGCTGGCATCGAACGCGGCCTGCGGCACGTTGAACGGACTGCCCACGCCCAGTGCATAGGCCGCGATGTTCTTGGCGAACGAACCGAATATCTCGTTGCCTTCGTTGAGCTTGAAGTTGAAGCCGGCCTGCGGCAGGAAGCCCTTCTTCGAGGTCAGGCTGCTGTTGTTGGCATAGCTGCCCAGCGGTGTGCGCACGCGGGTGCGGGTGTGCGGCGACTTCGCACCGATGTCGATGGTCAGACGGTCATCGAACAGGCGGAAACGGTCCTGCACGTAGAACTGGCGGGTGATGGTGGTGTAGCGCTGGTGCCACACGCGCTGGTCCGGATTACGCAGGAAGAAATCGTCGGTGATCGGGCCGTCGATGTAATAGAAGTTGCGCTGCACGCTGTGGCCGTTGTCCTCGTACCACAGGCCCGCTTCCAGCTCGTGGCCCGCCACGCTCCAGGTGAACGCCGAGGTCACACCGGTGCGGTCGATCGCGTACTCGGTGGTGCGGATCGAGATCGGGATCTCGCGGCTGGTACCCGGGTTGGACGGATTGGACGGGCTGAACCAGTGGCCCTGGCCGCGGTTGCTGTGGTTGTAGACGTTGACCTTCAACCGCATCGACTCGTTCAGGCCGAAATCGCCGGCGATGCTGGACAGGTCGTCGTTGCGCAGGCCGTGGCCGGAGTAGTACGCATCCCACGGGCTGTTGACGCCGCCGCTGAACGTGCCGCGTGCAGCGGCCACGGCACGGTTCCAGTCCGGCGCGTAGTTGTCCCAGTCCCAGCCGAGACGATCGATCATCTCCAGCGACAGGTCCTGGTAATCGGCCTCGACGCGGCGCGAGGCGTTGAACAGCGCGGTAATCCTGCTGTCCGTTCCGAAGTTGTAGGTGGCCTTGCCGTTGAACTGCTTCAGCTCCTGCGAGCCCTTGCCCTTCCACTTGTCGCCTTCCGAGTATGCGCCGGACAGGTAGGCCGCGAAGCCCTGATGTTCACCAGTCTCCAGGCGCGCATAGCTGCGGCGCGCGTTGTCGCTGCCGAAGCTCTGTGCCAGCACTACCCCGTATTCGGTGGACGGGTCGATCGAATAGAACTGGAACACGCCGCCAAGGTTGCTGGTGGACGGCGTACCCAGCGCGCCAATGCCGGTGGAAACCTCCGCGCCGCCCAGGTTCTCGCTGATCACCGCGCGGCTGATGTGCAGGCCGTTGCTGTTGCCGTAGGCCATGTTGCCCAGCGGGATGCCATCAAGGGTGTAGCCCAGGCGGTTCTGGTTGAAACCACGCAGGCTGATGCTGGTGGACCATTCGTAGGCGCCGGTGGCATCGGCCGATTCGAAGTGCACGCCCGGCTTGCTGGCCAGCAGCTTCAGCGGGTTGGCACCCGGCGGCAGGATCTTCATGTCCTCGGCGGTCACACGCTGCACCTGGCGGGCTTCGCCGCGGCCGATCACCGAGATCGAATCGAGGGTGGTGGCCGACGGCGCGTCGGTCGTGGGGGCGGTTTCAGCGACAGCCAGCGACGGCAGCGAAGCACAGACCAGCAGGGCCAGCAGATTGCGGCGGAGCGGAGCGTGGGACGGCATGGGGGCGGATTCCTTGGGCACGCTGGACGCCGAAGGGCGGCGTCGAAGGGCAGCAGCGGCGGAATCGTAGAAGCGTCGCGTTACATGTCATTTACACGCCACATACGGACGTTTGGTGTTTGGAATGGTTTGCCGGCCAGGAGGAGATTGCCGGCCAGCGACCGGCACGCCTGTTACTCGAACGAGCCGACCGAATCGTGGGCCAGGTTGTCGAAGCGGGTGTATTCGCCGAAGAACTTCAGCTTGCACGAACCGGTCGGGCCACCACGGTGCTTGCCGATGATGATCTCGGCCAGGCCCTTGTCCGGCGAATTTTCCTTGTTGTAGTAATCGTCGCGGTAGATGAAGACGATCATGTCCGCATCCTGCTCGATTGCGCCCGATTCGCGAAGGTCGGCCATCACCGGGCGCTTGTCGGTGCGTGTTTCCAGCGAGCGGTTGAGCTGCGACAGCGCGATCACCGGCACGTGCAGTTCCTTGGCCAGGCCCTTCAGCGAACGCGAGATCTCCGAGATTTCGGTCGCGCGGTTTTCACTGTTGCCCGGCACGCTCATCAGCTGCAGGTAGTCGATCACCACCAGGCCCAGGTCATGCTCGCGCTTGAGGCGGCGGCACTTGGAACGCAGCACCTCCGGCGACACGCCCGGCGTATCGTCGATGAAGATCTTGGTTTCCTTCAGCATCTTGATCGCGCTGGTGACGCGGCTCCAGTCCTCGTCCTCCAGCTGGCCGGTACGCAGGCGCTGCGCGTTGATGCGGCCATTGGAGGAAATCAGGCGCATCGCCAGCTGCGATGCCGACATTTCCATCGAGAACACCGCCACGCCCTTCTTCGACTTGATCGCCGCGTACTCGGCGATGTTCAGCGCGAAGGTGGTCTTGCCCATGGCCGGGCGCGCAGCCAGGATGATCAGGTCGGTCGGCTGCAGGCCGGAGGTCATCGCATCGAAATCGTTGTAGCCGGTCGGCAGGCCGGTGATGTTGCCGCCGTTCTCGAAGCGGCTGCGCAGCTCTTCGAAGGCATCCTTCAGTGCACCGGGCATCGCCACAAAATCGGTACGGCCGCGTGCGCCCTGTTCGGCGATGGCGAACACGCTCTTTTCCGCCGATGCCAGCAGCTCGCTGCTCTCACGGCCCTCGGGCTGGAAACCATCGTTGACGATGTCCGTACCAACCTGGATCAGCTGCCGCAGCACTGCCTTGTCACGCACGATCTCGGCGTAGGCCACGATGTTGGCTGCCGACGGCGTGGTACTGGCCAGCTCGATCAGATAGGCACCATCGCCCACCAGTTCCATCTTGCCCTGCGATTCGAACCACTCCCCCAGGGTCACCGCATCGAACGGCCGCTCGCGCTCGGACAGCTCACGGATCGCGCGGTAGATCATCTGGTGGTCGCGGCGGTAGAAATCGCCTTCGGTCAGCTGGTCATTGACCCGGTCATAGGCCTCCGGGGCCAGCATCAGGCCACCCAGCACCGCCTGCTCGGCTTCCACCGAATGGGGCGGTACCCGCAACTGGTCGATGCGCGATTCGTCGCGATCGCGATCGAAGCCATCACCGCGCTCTCTGCGGTTGGAACGGAAGCCGGGGCGAGCGGACATGCTGCGGTGTTTCCTGCAAAAGTGGGCCGGACGAGTGTAGGCATGCGCCGACCCCGGCGGCCATGGACAAGCCTGTGGATAAGCCGTGGAGAAACGGGGGATATCCGCCGGTGCCTGGCCAGATTGGCGTGGGGGCGTCGCACTGCCTGCGACGGGCGCCGTTGCGGCACCCGAGCGGGCATTATCGCAGATGGGGGTGGCAACCGCTGGCGTCAATCGCCTTTGACGTGAACCGCGATCAGCGCCAGGAACCGGTCCACATAGCCTTGCAGGAACTTCTGCGTGCCTTCGTTGTGGATCGAGCCATCGGCATCGATCAGGCCGTCCTTGAAATGAATGAACGCCTCGGGCTGGCCGAGCACGTGCATGTCCAGGAAGGCCAGGCTGTTGCGCAGGTGCTGCTGGGCCACGGCGGTGCCGATCTGGCCGATGGAGGCGCCGATCACCGCCGCCGGCTTGCCGGCAAACGCGCTGTCGCCATACGGGCGCGAGCCGATATCGATGGCGTTCTTCAGCACGCCCGGCACCGACCGGTTGTATTCGGGGGTCACGAACAGCACCGCGTCGGCGGCACGGACCTGGTCCTTCAGCCGGGTACCCTGCGCCGGATAGTGCCCATCGAAGTCCTGGTCGTACAACGGCAGATCACCGATCTGCACGTACTGGAAGCGCGCACGGTCACCGGCAATCTTCTCCAGCGCATGGGCCAGTTTGCGGTTGCAGGAATCCTTGCGCAGGCTGCCGACGAACACGGCGATGGTGGGGACGGACATCGGGACATACTCCTCATGGTGCGGGAGACCCAGCCTAGTCGCCGGGCCCTTGCAGACCGGTGAAGATCAGCCGCCCGTGACGCCCGCGCGCACCTGCCGCCAATGTGCCTGCCAGGCCTGGAACATCAGCACGTTCCACAGATGGGTATGCCACTTGCGCTGGCCGCCGAGGAACTGCTGCCACAGCGGCTGTACCGCGGCCGCTGACAGCACGCCCTCCCGCTCCAGCCGCGCCGGCTGCAGCAGGTCTTCGGCCCATGGCCGCAGGTCGCCCTTCAGCCAGTCACTGACCGGCGCGCCAAAGCCACGCTTGGGCCGGTGCACCATCGACTGCGGCACATAACGACCCAGCACGCGCTTGAGCAGCACCTTGCTGGTGGTTTCACTGCGCTTGAAGCCCAGCGGCAGCGACCAGGCGAACTCGGCCACGCGTGAATCCAGCAGCGGCGCACGTGCTTCCAGGCTGACCGCCATCGAGGTGCGGTCGACCTTGCACAACAGGTCATCCGGCAGGTAGGTCACGTAATCGGCCAGCATCATCGCGTCGGCCGGTGTGCCGGCACCGTGCAACGGGTCGGCCAGGTCGTAGAAGCTGCCGGCAGCCTGCGCGCCCGGCACTGCCGCCGTCGGGTCGCGCCAGCGCGAGATGCGGTTGCGGTACACGTCACCGATGCCACGCGCGCCGGACTCGGCCAACAGCGCGGCCAGGCCGCCGGTACGCGAGGCCTCGCCCTGCTGCCGGGAGCGCGCGCCCATCCAACGCCGCAGCGGCCCTGGCACGCGGCCCAGCATCTGCCAGTTGCGCAGCGCGCGCACATAGCGGGTATAGCCGAAGAACAGCTCGTCACCACCATCGCCGGACAGCGCGACGGTTACGCCCTGCCGCGCCAGGCGGGCGACCAGCGCGGTCGGCACCTGCGAGGCATCAGCGAAGGGTTCGTCGAACATTGCCGGCAACTGCGGCACCACCGCCAGTGCATCGGCACCGCTGACGTAGAGTTCGGTGTGGTCACAGCCCAGATGCGCGGCCAGTTCCCTGGCCAGCGGCGCCTCGTCGTGGCCCGAACCGGTGAAGCCGATACTGAAGCTGTGCACCGGCTGACCGCTCTGTGCCTGCATCAGCGCGGCCACCAGCGATGAATCGGTGCCGCCGGACAGGAACACCCCCACCGGCACGTCGGCCACCATGCGCAGCGCCACTGCGTCGCGCAGCAGCCCGTCCAGCTGTTCCTCGGCCTCCTCGATGCGGCCCTGGAACGGCGCGGCCAGCGCCGCCTGCATGCGTGCCCGCGCATCCCAGTAAGGGCGCTGCGCCTGTTCCGGGCGGTGCGCCGATGCACCCGCCGCGACGGCTTCGGCATCCAGTCGCAGCACGCGGCCCGGCATCAGCTTGTAGCAGCGCTGGTGGATGCTGTGCGGGGCCGGAATGTAGTCCAACCGCAGCAACAGGGTCAGTGCGTCGCGGTCGATGTCGTTGTCGAACGCCGGGTGCTGCCACAGCGCCTTCAGTTCGGAACCGAACACCAGGGTGTCACCGGCCCAGCCGTAGTACAGCGGCTTCTTGCCAACTCGATCGCGGGCCAGCCACAGGCACTGCTGCTGGCGGTCCCACAGCGCGATGGCGAACATGCCGTTGCAGCGCTGCAGGGTGTCCTCGATGCCCCATTGCAGGATCGCTGCCAGCAGCACCTCGGTGTCGGAGTGACCACGGAAGGCATGCCCCAGCGGCTCCAGTTCGGCACGCAGGGCGGCAAAGTTGTAGACCTCGCCGTTGTAGGCCATCACGTAGCGACCATCGGACGAGGCCATCGGCTGGTGGCCCAGCGGCGACAGGTCGAGAATGCTCAGCCGACGGTGCGCCAGCGCGATGCCTGCCCCGGCATCGGCCCAGCTGCCGCCATCATCCGGCCCGCGGTGGTGCAGCGCCTCGCCCATGGCCAGGACCTGCGCCTGCAGCACTTCGGCCGACGCCACAGGCGCCGGCAACAACATTCCCGCCAATCCACACATGCATCAAGGTTCCTGCGCCAGTTCAAGGGCGGCGCCAATCACCGCATTGTCGCTTGGAAGCCCGAACATTGCTGCCCCCGCCAGCGGGGTATAGGTATCGGCACCGCAGACCCGGCGCAGCGGCAGGTGGCCGAAACCGGCCTCGACCAGTGCCGTGACCACGCCCTCGCCCACCCCGCCACTGTGGCGGCCCTCGTCCAGCACCAGTACCCGCCGTGCACTGGCGGCCTGGCTGGCGATGAAGTTGGCATCCAGCGGCACCAGCCAGCGCAGGTCGACCACCCGCACCTGCCAGCCCAGCTGCTGCTCGATCGCCCGCGCCGCGCGCAGCGCCATCGGCACGCCGTTGCCATAGGTGTAGACCACCAGGTCGCCTGCCTCCGGCGCATAGACCCGGCCTTCACCCGGTACCAGCGCCTGGCCCTGGTCCGGGTAGTCGAACAGCCACTGGCCATCGCCCGGCTCATGCAGGTCCTTGCTCATGTACAGTGCAATGGGCTCCAGGAACACCGCCACACGTCCATCCACCCGGGCCAGCGCCGCCAGCGTGCGCAGCATCATCACCGCATCGTCGCCACGCGACGGGCAACCGACCACCAGGCCGGGAATGTCGCGCAGCGCCGTGATTGAATTGTCGTTGTGGAAGTGGCCACCGAAGCCCTTCTGGTAGCCCAGCCCGGCCACCCGCACCAGCATCGGATTGCGGTACTGGTCATTGGAGAAGAACTGCAACGAACACGCTTCGCCGCGCACCTGGTCGATGGCGTTGTGCAGGTAGGCCAGGTACTGGATCTCCGGAATCGGCAGCATGCCCATGTTGGCCAGGCCCTGCGCCATGCCCAGGATCATGGTCTCGTCCAGCAGGGTGTTGAACACCCGGCGTGGGCCGAAGCGGCGCAGCAGATCCTTGGTGACGGTGTAGACACCGCCCTTCTGCGCGACGTCCTCGCCGAACAACAGGCTCTGCGGATACTTCGCCAGCAGTTCCTGCAGGCCGTGGTTGATCTGGATGGCGAGGTGCCGTGGCGCCTGCCGCTCAGGCAGGGTCTCCGCACCGCCATACAGCGCTTCGCGCATCTCGGCGGGCACCTCGCGCCGCGCTTCAGCCTGCACCGCCGCCGGTGTGTACGGCGCCAGCGGCGCCATCACTTCCTGCAGCGACTGCAGCGTCGGGTGGCCTTCGGCGTCGGCGGCCGCCGCCATGCAGCGCGCGCGCATCGTTTCGTAGGCCACTTCGATGGCGGCTGCATCCATCCAGCCCGATTCCATCGCGATCTGCGCCGAGCGCAGCAGCGGATCCTGCGCCTCGGCCGCGCACAGCTCCGGCAGCGCGCGCCATTCCACTTCAAAGTCGGTGCCGGCATGGCCCATCAGGCGCGTGGTACGCAGATGCAGGAAGGTCGGCCGCCGCGTGCGCCGGCAATGTTCCACCGCGGCCTGCACCTGGGCATGCCCGGTGGCCAGGTCCAGGCCATCGGCGAAGAAATAGTCGAGCCCCGGCTGCCGGCTGAAGCGCTCGGCAATCCAGCCGTCCGGCGTCTTCACCGAAATGCCCAGCCCGTTGTCCTCGCAGACGAACAGGATCGGCGCCGGCAGCTTCTGGTAGGCCGACCACATCGCGGTATTGAACGCGGTCTGCGCGGTGGCATGGTTGGCCGAGGCATCCCCGAACGAGCACAGCACGATGCTATCGGTGGGAACCGGCAGCGCCTGCCCCAACCGCTTGCCGCTCTCGATGGCCAGCGCGGTGCCCAGCGCCTTCGGCAGGTGCGAAGCAATCGTCGAGGTCTGCGGCAGCACCCACAATGGCTTGCTGCCCCACACCTTGTGGCGGCCACCGCTGGCCGGATCATCCGCGCTGGCGGCGAAGGACAGCGCGGCATCGCGCAGCGGGTCGATACCCGGCACCTGGCGTGAACGCTCGGCCATGAAGGCACCGGAGCGATAGTGCAGGAAGGCGGGATCGGTATGCCGGCAGGCCCGCGCCAGCAGCGCATTGCCTTCATGGCCGGAGGAACCGATGGTGTAGAAGACCTTGTTCTGCACGCGCAGCACGCGTGCCATCAGGTCCAGCTGGCGGCTGGCCAGCTGCGAGTCGAACAGTTCGCCGAAAGCAGCGGCGGTGAGCGTGCTGCCCGGCAGGATCGGCGCATCCGGTGCCGGGCGCGGGCGCGGGGTGCCGCGCCAGCCACGCACCGCATCGAGGAAGTTGACGTCGCACACTTCGGCGCGGTTGAGCACGCGCATGCGTGCGGGAATCGGATCTGGAACCACAGCGAACATCGAACACCCTCCGTGTCGTTGTTGCATTCCGCCGGGCATGGCCCGGCGCTACCCTGTGGGGGTCACCTTGGCGAGAGTCACGCGGCCTCGAATCGCGAGCGCACTTCGGCGGTCACCGCCGGCATCGGCAGGAAGCGCGGCTGCTCACGCACGCGCTGCAGCCAGGCGCGAACTTCCGGGAATGGTTCCAGGCTGATGCCGCCCTCGCCCGCCACATCGGTATAGGCAAATAGGGCGATATCGGCGATGCCGTATCCGCTGCCGGTGAACCATTGCGCCTGGCGCAGGTGCTGCTCCATCACCGCCAGCGCGGTGGCGGCGCGCTCGTGCAGGCGTGGCAGTTCGGCGCGGCGCGGCGATTCGGGCGCGGTCCAGCCGCGGATGAAGCGCGCCACTGCCACGCACGGCTCGTGCGTGTACTGCTCGAAGAACATCCAGCTCAACGCCTGCGCGCGCTCCCAACCATCAGTGGGCAGGTACGGCGTGCCTTCGGCCAGCCAGAACAGGATCGCGTTGGATTCGGTCAGCACGCGGCCATCGTCGCGGACGATCAGCGGCACCTTGGCATTCGGGTTGAGCGCCAGGAATTCAGGGGTATGGGTCTGGCCGTGGGCACTGTCCACTTCCACCCAGCGGTAACGACTGCCGAGTTGCTCCAGCAGCAGGCGGACCTTGTGGCAATTGCCCGAGACCGACATGCCATGCACCGTCAGCGGGACGCGCTCTTCCACCATTGCCTGCTCCATCACGTCCGGCCGGCGGCCGGTTGCGTGCAGTCTGGCAAGCACGCCGGTGAATGCCAAGCGCGGGTGCAGCATGCGGACAATCTGTAGAGCCGAGCCCATGCTCGGCTGCATTTGGCGAACGGCAGCCGAGCGTGGGCTCGGCTCTACAACCGTCAACGGCGCTGCCGCCATTGCTCGCGCGACTGGCCCCAGATCTGCATCGGCTTGTCGTTGTACGGCGCTGGCAACTCCCCCATGCGCAGCATCGTGCTGCCGAGCTTGCGCGCGACCGCCCGCGAGTTGTCGTTGTTCTCGGCGATGGTGTGGATCACCTCATCCCACCCGAGCGTGTCGAACGCCCAGTCGATCGCGGCGACCGCAGCTTCCGGCGCATAGCCCCTGCCCCAGCTGGCATGGCGGATGCCCCAGCCGACCTCGGTACCGGGCCAGTCCTGCGGTTGCCAGGGACCCATGCGCCCGATCCAGTCGCCGCTGGATTTCTCGATCACGCTGAACATCGAGAAGCCGAACAGCTGCCAGGCGCCGGCCAGGCTGCAGAAGCCACGCCAGGCCACCGAAGGCGGCTGCACGCCACCGAGGGTGCGCATCGTTTCCTCGTCGGCGCAGAACGCCAGGTAAGGTTCGTAGTCCTCGCGCAGCAGTGGGCGCAGGATCAGGCGCTCTGTTTCGATGCGCAGGTCGAAAATGCTCATGCCGGCTCCATGTCGAAGGAAGCGTCCATGATGGTGGATTCGCGCTCCGCACGGATGAATTTCGCCGGCTGCAACGAAACGGGCCGGCATGAGCCGGCCCGTGGGGTACTGCATGCTGCTTCCAGATTACTGGCGCGTGGTGGCTGCAGTGGCACCGGCGGCAGCGGTCTGCGTGACCAGCTGGCCATCGACCACCGGCAGGCGATCGCTGGCCGGCTTGTTGTCCATGCGCACGGTCTTCTCGGCGCCGTCGTAGCGATAGGTCACGTTGTAGCCCTTCACCACGTCGTTGGTGCCCATGGCGATGCGGTTACCCGGCTTGCTGGCCATGCGCATGGTGCCGGTGGTGCCGTCCTCGTTGCGGTAGGTCACGTTGTAGCCGGTAACACGGCTCGACTCGGAGGTCGCGGTCTCGGTGTGGCACTGGCGCTCGGTACGGTTGACCACGCGGCCACCCACGTGGCGCTTGTCGATCTGGTTGCCGATGAAGCCACCGGCCACGGCACCGGCCGCGGTCGCGGCCTTCTTGCCGTTACCACCGCCGACCTGGTTGCCCAGCAGGCCACCCACCACAGCACCGACCACAGTGCCGCCGACGTTGCCGTCACGTTCCGGCAGGCGCTCCTGCACCGTCACGTCCTGGCAGACTTCATGCGGTGTCTGGGTGGTGGAGGTCTCGCGCACCGCATCGGTGCCGATCACGGTGGCGTAGGCCTTCTGCTTCTCGGTGATCGGGTCGACCTTCAGCACATCGGCATATTCCAGCCCACGCGGTGCCGACGGGTCGAGCGTGTCACCACGCGCGCCATCGTCAGTGGCGTTGCCATCGACCAGGCGCGATTCGCCATTGGGGGTTCCGGCGCTGATGGAATCAGGCGACGTGTCGCCGCTCTTCATGAAGGCGGCGGTGGCGATACCACCGACCAGCAGCGCGCCCGCTGCGACCAGGACAGTTGTAGTTGTGCTTTTCATGACCTGCTCCTTGCGGACCATCCGCAACGTTCTCGGACCAGATTGCAGCATGCGCTGCCTGAACGGAATCTCCACATTTCCTGCTCATTCCCGTAACCCATTCAGCATCGGGAAATGCTGGGCCCGTGGTAGCGTTTGCATATTCCCCAGGAGGACCCCCGCCATGGCCAACCCGATGCTGCTGCCGGTACTGCAATGGGCGCGCCGGCTACGCTACCCCACCCTGTTCAAGCTCACCGCAGGCCTGTTCGTGCTGACCCTGTTCATCCCCGACCCGATCCCGTTCGTCGATGAACTGGTACTCGGCTTCGGCACCCTGCTGCTGGCCAACTGGAAAAGCCGCAACACCGCCACGGCGCCGCCGTCGCTGGAACAGCGTTGAGCCTGCTGGTCGACAGCCACTGCCATCTCGATGCCGGCGAGTTCGACAGTGACCGCGCCGCCGTGATCGCACGCGCGCAGGCCGCTGGCGTGCGCCTGCAGGTGGTGCCGGCGGTGACCGCAGCCAGCTGGCCGAAGCTGAGGGAGGTCTGCCAGCAGGCGCCTGGGCTGTACCCGGCCTACGGCCTGCACCCGATGTTCCTGTCCGAGCACCGGCCCGGCCACCTGCCGCTGCTGCGCGAGTGGATCGAGCGCGAACGCCCCTGCGCGATCGGCGAATGCGGCCTGGACTTCTTTGTCGAAGGCCTGGATGCCGAGACGCAGCAGGCGTACTTCCTCGGCCAGCTGCAACTGGCCCGTGAGTTCGAGCTGCCGGTGATCGTGCATGCACGGCGCGCGGTGGACGTGGTGATCGCCGCGATCCGTCGCATCGGCGGCCTGCGCGGCGTGGTGCACAGCTTTTCCGGCAGTCCGGAACAGGCGGCACAACTGCACCGGCAGGGCTTCCTGCTCGGGCTCGGCGGCCCGTTGACCTACGAACGCGCGCAGCGCCTGCAGCGGCTGGTGCGCGACATGCCGCTGGAACAGCTTCTGCTGGAGACCGACGCGCCCGACCAGCCTGACGCCGGCATCCGCGGCCAGCGCAACGAACCGGCACGGCTGGCGGTCATCGCCCGCCACGTGGCCGCGCTGCGCGGGATGGAGCTGGACGCAGTGGCCCAGGCCACGACGGAGAATGCACGACGCCTGTTCGCGCTGCCGGCAATGTAACGGCAGGTGCCGGCCGCTGGCCGGCACGATCCATCACACCTCGCTGGCCTCTACCGCTTCGGCCTTCACTTTCTTCGGTTCCAGCAGCATTTCCAGCGCCTTGCCCACCGCCGCGAACGCGAACGCGCCAGTGATATGGGTCGCCGCACCCAGGCCGGCGCCGCAGTCCAGCTTCAACGCCGCATCGGCGCCAAGGTTCGGGCGGATGCCACAGACGCTGCCATCAGCCTGCGGATACTTCACGTTCTCCAGCGAATACACTGCCGGCACACCGAAGTAGCGCTTGGCGTTCTTCGGGAAATTGAACTCGCTGCGCAGCTTCTTGCGGATCAGCGCCAGCATGGCGTCGTGCTCGGTGCGCGAGACGTCGCGGATGCGCACCAGAGTCGGATCGGTACGGCCACCGGCGGCACCGACGGTCAGCAGCGGCAGCTTGCGGCGACGGCACCAGGCAATCGTCTCGACCTTGACCCTGAAGCTGTCGCAGGCATCGATCACCAGATCGAAGCCCCGGTCCAGCAGCTCCGCCATGTTCGACACGGTCAGGAACGCCTGCACGGCATCGACCTCGATGTCCGGGTTGATCGCGCGGCAGCGCTCGGCCATCGCCTCGGCCTTGTTGCGGCCGTAGTTGCCTTCCATCGCCGGCAGCTGCCGGTTGGTGTTGGAGACGCAGATGTCATCGGCATCGATCAGGGTCAGGTGGCCGACCGCCGAGCGGGCCAGCGCTTCCACCACCCATGAGCCGACGCCGCCCATGCCCACGACCGCCACGCGGCTGCCCTGCAGGCGCTCGAGCGCACCCACGCCATACAGCCGTTCGATGCCGGCGAAGCGTTGTTTGACCTGTTCATTCATCCCGCTATTTTAACGTGCAGGCGCCAGCGCCTGCAGCGCGCCGGCATCGAACCCACCGTTGCACGCCCGGAGAGCCCGCCATGAACGCCAGCCCACCCCGCCGCCCGTCCACCGCCTACCGCTATCTGTTCGTGCTCGGCCTGGGACTGTTGATCGGCCTGATCGCCACGGTGATGGTGGGCCGCGCCCTGCAGGCGCGCCGCGACCCGTTCCCGGACAGCCTGATGCAGGTGATGCAACGGCAATCGCAGCTGCTGCAGCAGGCCCAGCAGCAGAACCGCTGCAGCCTGGCCGACAGCGTGCCGCGCCTGCAGGCCCTGCGCCTGCTGTCCAACGACCTCGATCTGGCCTTTCCCGGGCTGAAGGACAACGCGCAGTTCCAGCAGCATGCCAGCCAGCTGCGTGGCAACCTCAACGCCGCCCTGGCCGCGCCGCCCAGCGACTGCACGGCCCTGGCCCAAGTGGTGGAAACCGTGCAGGCCGACTGCCGCGCCTGCCACCAGGACTTCCGCTGAGCCGCATTCATCCTGCAGCCGGGCAAGGCATGCACGGTTGGCGCGTCGTTCACGTTCGAAAGGAGACGATTCGTCCACCCTGCTGCATGACGCAGTACCACCCCAGACACCCGCCTTCACGGCCAGGAGACGCCCCATGAAGATCCAGCTCATTGCCGCCAG
Organism: Stenotrophomonas sp. AS012628; assembly: GCF_010608305.1. Classification (NCBI taxonomy): domain Bacteria; kingdom Pseudomonadati; phylum Pseudomonadota; class Gammaproteobacteria; order Lysobacterales; family Lysobacteraceae; genus Stenotrophomonas; species Stenotrophomonas sp. AS012628. The sequence goes on from NZ_VMBJ01000014.1 coordinate 24,727, forward strand.
CGCCATCGCTACCCTCGCCCTGGCAGGCTGTGCCACCTCGCCTGGCTACGGCGGTGGTGGTTACAACAACGGCTACAACAATGGCGGCTACGGCAACAACGGCGGTTACAACCAGGGCCGCTGCGCTGACTGCGGCATCGTCACCCGCATCAATACCGTGCAGTCCGGCCGTACCGCCCCCAGCGCGACCGGCGCGATCCTGGGCGGCATCGTCGGCGCCGTGGCCGGCCACGAGATCTCCGACCACACCGGTGGCAGCCGTGGCAACAAGAACATCGCCGCCGCTGCGGGCGCAGTCGGTGGCGCGCTGGCCGGCAACCAGATCCAGAAGAACGTGACCAGCGACACCTACGATATCAGCGTGCGCATGGACGATGGCCGCACCATCGTGGTCAACCAGCGTGACCTCGGCGGCATCCGCGAAAACACCTACGTGCGCGTGGTCAACGGCAAGGTCATCCTGCGCTGACCCGCACCGGGCCATGCGCAACGAAAAAGGCCCGCTTGCGCGGGCCTTTTTCATGCCGACAGGCGGCGGGCATTACACCGGCTGCACCTTGTCAGCCTGCAGACCCTTCTGGCCCTGCACGACTTCGAAGCTCACAGTCTGGCCTTCCTTGAGGCTCTTGAAGCCCTGGGTCTCGATGGCGCGGAAGTGCACGAACACGTCCTCGCCATTCTGCCGGCTGATGAAGCCGAAGCCCTTCGCATCATTGAACCACTTTACGGTACCGGTCTCGCGATCAGCCATCTCACTAACTCCCTTTGACTCTCTCTTGTTGTTGGAAACGCCTGGTGGGCGGCTGACAAGCAAGGGGGAAGCGAGGTGCATCGATGCAGCGGATCGGGAAGATCTTGCTTCATCAGGCCACGATCCACGGTGACCTTGCCAAGCTCAGCGACTGCAACTTAACCCGCCCAAAACGAAAAAGCAACTGGCAAAATCTTTCACTGTCAACCCCAAAACGGCCACCATACGGGACAGCATGGGACTCTCATTCATCTTATATCTGCTAGCGGTCATTTTTGTCCTCGTCGGCGTCGCCGGGATCATCCTGCCAGCCCTCCCCGGCATCCCGCTGGTATTCATCGGACTGCTGCTGGCGGCCTGGGCCGACGGCTTCGCCCATGTGGGCTGGCCAACCCTGGTCGCACTGGGTGTACTGACCGTGCTCTCGCTGCTGGCGGACGTGCTGGCCACAGTGGTGGGCGCACAACGGGTGGGCGCCAGCCGGAAGGCGCTATGGGGCACGTTCCTCGGCAGCATCGTCGGCCTGTTCTTCATGCCGATCGGCCTGTTCGCCGGCCCGTTGATCGGCGCCCTGCTCGGCGAGTACTGGCACACCCGCGAGCTGGGCCGCTCGACCAAGGTCGGCCTGGCCACCTGGCTCGGCATCCTGCTCGGCCTGGCGCTGAAGCTGGCGGTGGTGATCGCGATGCTGGGGCTGTTCGCCTTCGCCTGGTTCCTGTGACCGGTGCAGCCTTCACGCTACACGCACGCAGTGGCCGTGCATAAACCGTAGGGGCTGGCCGCGATCCGGTACAGCCGCCACACTGTGCGATTCCCGTATTCACCGAAGGGCCTGCTGGAATGACCCTCCCCCCGCTGCTTCCCCGCCTCGCTCCGCTGGCGCTGGCCCTGGCCAGTGCGCCGCTGGCCGCGCAGGAATTCGTGCCCAGCACCGACACTTCGCCGGCGGCGTGTGCCGCCATCACCACCGACGCCGCGCGCCTGGCCTGCTATGACCGCCTGTTCGCGCACACCCCGCAGGCCACGGCGGCTGCCGACGCCGCTGCCGAGGCGGCCGCGCAGGCCCGTCGCGAAGAGCGCCAGACCGCACGCGTGAGCCAGGGCGAAGAGAAACTGCGCGAACGGGTCAGCGACCTGTTCCGTCCGGCAGCACCGGACAGCGCGCTGGCCAACGCCGGACGCGGTTCGCTGCTGGACAGCCGCTGGGAGCTGGCCGAGGACTCCAAGCTGGGCCCGTTCCAGCTGCGTGCCTACAAGCCGGTATACCTGCTGCCGGCGTTCTGGACCAGCGACCGCAACACCACGCCGCATTCGCCGAACCCGGCCAACACGGTCACCACCCCGCAGGTGCTCGACAGTGCCGAACTGAAGTTCCAGATCAGCTTCAAGACCAAGATCGCCGAGAACCTGTTCGGCGACAACGGCGATATCTGGGCCGGCTACACCCAGAGCTCGCGCTGGCAGGCCTACAACGGCGAGGATTCGCGCCCGTTCCGCGAAACCAATTACGAGCCGGAAGTGATGATGGTATTCCGCAACGGCTACTCGATCGGTGGCTGGCGCGGGCGCATGACCGGCATCGCACTGAACCATCAGTCCAACGGCCGCGCTGATCCGCTGTCGCGCAGCTGGAACCGGGTGATGCTCAACATCGGCCTGGACCGTGAGAACTGGGCACTGGTGCTGCGTCCGTGGTACCGCATTCCCGAGACCCGCAGCGACGACAACAATCCGGACATCGAGGACTACATGGGCCGCGGTGACGCGACCCTGACCTGGAACCGCAACGGCCATGAAGTCTCGCTGATGGCGCGTCATTCGCTGCGCACCGGCAGCCGCTCGCACGGCGCCCTGCAGCTGGATTACGGCTTCCCGATCAGCAACCTGCTGCGCGGCCATGTGCAGATCTTCGACGGCTACGGCGAAAGCCTGATCGACTACAACCACAAAGCCACCTACGTGGGTGTGGGCGTGTCGCTGCTGGAGTGGTTCTGATGGACGTGACGATCTGGCATAACCCGGCCTGCAGCAACTCGCGCGGCGCACTGAAGCTGATCCGCGATGCGGGCTTCGATCCGGAGGTGATCGAGTACCTCGGCAATCCCCCCGATGTGGCCACACTGCGCCAGGTGCTGGCCGAATCCGGATTGAGCGCGCGTGATCTGGTGCGCAGCAAGGAATCGCAGTTCGCCGAACTGGGCCTGGAAGATGCGGACGAGGCCACGCTGCTGGCCTCGATGGCCGAACACCCGCGCCTGATCAACCGCCCCGTGGTGCGCACGCCCAAGGGCACACGGCTGTGCCGCCCGCCGGAAACGGTGCTGGAGATCCTCTAGCCCGAAAAAGGGGACGGAGGGAATTAAGTCGTTTGTGCACAAACGACTTAATTCCCTCCGTCCCCTTTTTTGGTTATCGCCAGTCGGTGATGCCCTCGCGGCGATACACCTCGGCGAACGCCGGGCGCGCCTTCATCGACGTGGCATGCGCCTTCAGCACCGGCCAGGTGTCGCTGGGCTTCGGCATGCCGCGCGACCAGCGCATCAGCATCACCAGCATGTAGTCGACCACGCAGGGCATGACGCCCAGCAGGTAGGGACCATGCACCTGCAGGTGCGTGGCGACATGCTGCCAGGCCGCTTCAAGGCGCTGACGGGCCATCTCGCGGCTCGCCTCGATATTCGCCTCCCCCGCCATTTCATGCGGGTAGAACCAGGCGCGATAGGCGGGCTGCAGCGTATTGGCACACCAGAACATCCATCGGTAGGCATCGGCACGCTGTGGCGTACCCACCGGGGGCAGCAGGTTGGCGTCCGGATGGCGATCAGCCAGGTACAACGCAATGGCCGCCGCTTCGGTCAGTACCAAGCCATCGATCAGCAGCGTCGGCACCACACCGGCCGGATTCAGCGCCAGGTACTCCGCCGACTTGTGCTCGCGCGCGTCGAAATCCAGCAGCACCAACTCGTGCTCGATGCCCAGCTCGATCAACAGCCAATGCACCACGAGGGCGGCAGTACTGGTCGAACCATACAGCGTGGTGCTCATGCGGAAGATCCTGTGCAGGTGGATCCGCCGATTATGCGCCCGCGCGCGCGATCGTTGCTCAGCCGCAGCTGCTCATGCAGGAATCCCGGCGTTCGCCACAGGACATCATCGGCGCGCGCATCGTGCAGTCATGCGCCTTCAGTTCGCAGGCACGGCGCAGTTCGGGGTTGGCAACGTCCTTGCAGCGCTTGTCCGGCGCAGGCACCGCCTGCTGCTCGCAGCTGAAGGCACTGTTGCCGGTGCTGCCCCGCGCCATGCAGCTGCGATAGTCGGCCTGGCACTGCATGCGGCACTGCGAGGAGGCGGAGAAATCCGCACCTTCATAGGATGACGTTGTGCTGCAGCCGGCCAGGACCAGCAGGAACACAGCCGCGACGGATCGATGCAGGCGCATGGGCACATCCAGTGCAGGGGAGTGCCGACCCTAGCAGACTACGGTTACTCGTGCAGGCACCTACGCGTGCCGCGATCAGTACACGGGAATACCGGTGTCGCTGCGGACGTCATTCACGGTACCGCCGCAGGAGAGCAGGCACTGGGCGTACGGGGCACTGCATGAAGGAAGCGCCGGGGGACCGCAGTAGTTGCCGGCACCGTTGCCCCCTTCGCAGTTGTGCCGCTGCTTGTCGTCGGCGATACCACTGCAACGGCTGATGATCCGGCTCTTCTCGCTTTCGCAGCTCCGCTGATCCGATTCGGCACGGGCGCGGTTGTGGAAGTCGCACGTCGCCTTCTGGCTCTCGCAGGCCGACGCGCAGATCTTCCCCGCTTCGTGGGTGGGTGGCTCGACGAAATAACGTGGCCCGCAGGCGCTGCACGCCAGCGTAGCGACCAGCAACACGAAAACACGCGACCACTGCAGCACGATGGACTCCCTTCCAGTACGCCGGCCAGTACGTTGGCAGAGCAGGCCGCGCGCGGGCAGGCTGCACACAACAACGGCGCCACGCGGGCGCCGTTGCCTGAAACGGAAGCGGAAGACTTACTCCACCACCACCGGAATCTTGCCGATGCGGGCCTGCCATTCGCGCGGGCCGGTCTTGTGTACCGATTCGCCAGTGGAATCCACTGCCACGGTCACCGGCATGTCCTGCACGGTGAACTCGTAGATCGCTTCCATGCCCAGGTCGGCGAAACCGACCACCTTGGCCGCCTTGATCGCCTTGGACACGAGGTAGGCCGAACCGCCGACCGCCATCAGGTAGGCCGACTTGTGCTTCTTGATCGCCTCGATGGCGGCCGGGCCGCGCTCGGCCTTGCCGACCATACCCAGCAGGCCGGTCTGCGCCAGCACCTGCTCGGTGAACTTGTCCATACGGGTCGCCGTGGTCGGGCCGGCCGGGCCCACCACTTCGTCGCGCACCGGATCAACCGGGCCCACGTAGTAGATGAAACGCCCCTTCAGGTCGACCGGCAGTTCCTCGCCCTTGTTGAGCATGTCGACCATGCGCTTGTGCGCGGCGTCACGGCCGGTCAGCAGCTTGCCGTTGAGCAGCAGGGTCTGGCCCGGCTTCCAGCTGGCCACGTCCTCCGGCGTGATCGTGTCCAGGTCCACGCGGGTGCCCTTGGACGAATCGTAGGTCAGCTTCGGCCAGTCCTCCAGCGACGGCGGGTCCAGCATCACCGGGCCGCTGCCGTCCAGGGTGAAGTGCGCGTGGCGGGTGGCCGCGCAGTTCGGGATCATCGCCACCGGCAGGTTGGCCGCGTGGGTCGGGTAATCGTTGATCTTGATGTCGAGCACGGTGGTCAGGCCACCCAGGCCCTGCGCACCGATACCCAGTGCATTGACCTTCTCGTACAGCTCCAGGCGCAGCTCTTCGATGCGGTTGGACGCACCACGGGCCTGCAGCTCGGTGATGTCGATCGGCTCCATCAGCGCTTCCTTGGCCAGCAGCATCGCCTTTTCGGCGGTGCCACCGATGCCGATGCCGAGCATGCCCGGCGGACACCAGCCGGCGCCCATGGTCGGCACGGTCTTCAGCACCCAGTCGACGATCGAGTCGGACGGATTGAGCATGGCGAACTTGGTCTTGGCTTCCGAGCCACCGCCCTTGGCGGCGACGATCACGTCGACCGTGTTGCCCGGCACCACCTTGACGTTGACCACGCCCGGGGTGTTGTCCCTGGTGTTGATGCGCTTGCCGGCCGGATCAGCCAGCACCGAGGCGCGCAGCTTGTTGTCCGGGTGCATGTAGGCGCGGCGCACGCCTTCATTGGCCATGTCTTCCACGCCCATGGTGGCGTCATCCCAACGCACGTCCATGCCGATTTCCAGGAACACGGTGACGATGCCGGTGTCCTGGCAGATCGGACGGTGGCCTTCGGCGCACATGCGCGAATTGATCAGGATCTGCGCCATCGCCTCCTTCGCGGCCGGCGACTCCTCGCGCTCGTAGGCGGCGGCAAGATTCTTGATGTAGTCGACCGGGTGGTAGTACGAGATGTACTGCAGCGCGTCGGCGATGGACTGGATGAGGTCTTCCTGCTTGATCGATGTCACGTCTTGCTCGCTTGCTCGAGGCTGGCGGGGGTAATCCGCCCATTTTACCCCCTCCCCCGGCCGCGGGGTGGTAGTGCCGGCCGCCGGCCGGCACTATCCGCGCAAGCCCTCTGTCACGCCATGCGCCACTGCGGCGTCCTTGCCCACATGAACGCTGAAACCGCTTTCCAGACCCACCGCCCGCGCCTGATGGCCCTGGCCTACCGCCTGCTCGGCAGCCGCGCCGACGCCGAAGACGTCGTCCAGGATGCCTGGCTGCGCTGGTCCGGCGCCGATCCGGCCAGCGTCCGCGATGCCGAAGCCTGGCTGGTCACCACCACCACCCGGCTCGGCCTGGACCGGCTACGCGCGGCCAGGCGCGAGCGCGCGCACTACGTCGGCCCGTGGCTGGCCGAGCCACTGGCGGTCACGCTGGAGCCCGACCCGGCGCCGGGCCCGGCGCAGCTGCATGCGCTGGCCGACGATGTCTCGGTCGCCTTCCTGACCCTGCTCGAACAACTCGGCCCCGAAGAACGCGCCGCTTTCCTGCTGAAGGAGGCCTTCGACCACGACTATCGCGAGATCGCCGACCTGATCGGCCACAGCGAGGCCAACTGCCGGCAGCTGGTGCATCGCGCCCGGCAACGCCTGCAGTCCGGACGGCCACGCTTCAACGCCGATGCCAGCCAGCACCGGCAGCTGCTGGCGCGTTTCATGGAAGCCTCCCAGGTTGGCGACAGCGAGGCGATCCAGGCCCTGCTGCACACCAATGCGTTGCTGGTCTCCGACGGCGGCGGCGTGGTCACCGCAGCGGTGCGGCCGCTGCTGGGCGCCGAGCGCATCGGCCGCCTGTTCTGGGCCATCGCACGTCGCGGCGCGGTGCATCCGGCGCAGCTGGGCTACGTCAACGGCGAACCGGCGATCCTGCGCTTCCACGGCGATCGGCTGCACTCGGTCACCACCATCGAGGTGATCGATGGCCGCATCGCCAACGTCTACAGCGTGCTGAATCCGGAAAAGCTGCCGACAGTTGTCACGCGCGAGGGTGCTGCGGCGTCCTGGTAGTGAAAGGTGGCCATCGTGGCCGCCGTGGAGCCGAACATGTCCGACCACGCCTCTCCCCGCGTCCCCTACACCCGCCTGGCTGCCGACGCTTTCAAGGGCCTGCTGGCCACCAGCAAGGCGGTGCATGACAGTTCGATCGATCCGACCCTGATGGAACTGCTGTTCCTGCGCGTGTCGCAGCTCAACGGCTGCGGCTACTGCATGGACATGCACGGCACCGCGCTGCGCAAGGGCGGCATCGAGCCGCGCAAGCTGGACACCCTGCCCGCGTGGCACGAAAGCCGCTTCTTCGATGCACGCGAACGCGCAGCACTGGGCTGGGCCGAGGCGCTGACCCGTTTGACCGACGGTGCGCCGTCGCAGGCGGCGTTCGATGCGTTGGCGCCGCATTTCGATGAGAAGGGCATCAGTGACCTGAGCATGGGCATTGCCGTGATCAACGCCTGGAACCGATTGGGCGCGGGCCTGCTGCCACCGCTGCCGTAAGAGGGTTTTGTTGGCCGGGCTGCCGCCCGGCACCCGCAGAAGCAACAGCCGAAACAACAGCAACGTCAAAAGCTGGTTTCCTGTGGGTAGGCGAGGTGAACCCGATTGCGGGGGACGCCGTGGACCCATCCCTGGGGGCTTGGCCGCGGCATCCATGCCGCGGACACCCCCGCAACCGGGCCCACCCCGCCTTCGACAGTTCCCTGCTGCTGGTAGGTGCCGACCTTGGTCGACACGGTAGATCCACGCCATGCGTGGATACGGGGGGCTGGATCCCTTCGCTTTGCAAAGGGATCTGATCCCGGTGCCGGCCACACGGCTGCACTGACCCCATCTGCACGCGTCCGACGCGCACAATACGCGCATGCCTGCTACCCCCACCGCTGGCGCTGCCGCCGCGAAGAAACCCAGCCTGCGCCAGCGCTTCAGGGCGATGCGCAACCTGCCGCCTTTCCTGCGCATGGTCTGGCAGACCAGCCCTGCGCTCACCCTGGCCAGCCTCGGGCTGCGCCTGATCCGTGCACTGCTGCCGGTGGCGATGCTCTACGTCGGCAAGCTGATCATCGACAGCGCCCTGCACCTGAGCCAGCACGACGCTGGCTTCCCGCCGCTGGGCGAAGCGCTGTCCAGCGGCGTGCTGAATCCGTTGCTGGGCCTGCTGGCGCTGGAATTCGGCCTGGCCATCGCCTCGGACCTGCTCGGCCGGCTGGTCAGCTACGCCGATGCCCTGCTCTCGGAACTGTTCGCCAACGTCACCAGCATCCGGCTGATGGAACACGCGGCAACGCTGGATCTGGAGGACTTCGAGGATCCGGACCTGCAGGACAAGCTGGACCGTGCGCGGCGCCAGACCATGGGCCGGATGAACCTGATGAGCCAACTGTTCGGCCAGGTGCAGGACGCGATCACCGTGGCCAGCCTTGCCGTCGGCCTGCTGGTCTACGCGCCGTGGCTGATCCTGCTGCTGGCGCTGGCGCTGGTGCCGGCCTTCATCGGCGAATCGCACTTCAACGCGGCCGGGTACAGCCTCAACTTCCAGTGGACGCCCGAGCGCCGCCAGCTCGACTACCTGCGCCAGCTCGGCGCCAGCGTGGAAACGGCCAAGGAAGTGAAGATCTACAACCTGCACCGCTTCCTGGTGGAGCGCTACCGGCGGCTGTCAGTGGCGCTGTTCCAGGCCAACCGTGCACTGGCCCGGCGCCGCGCGTTCTGGGGCACGCTGCTGGCCGCGCTGGGCACGCTGGGCTACTACACCGCCTATGCCTACATCGCCTGGCGCACGGTGCGCGGCGACTTTTCGATCGGCGACCTGACCTTCCTCGCCGGCAGCTTCCTGCGCCTGCGCCAGCTGCTGGAAGGCCTGCTGATCGGGTTCTCGCAGGTGGCCAGCCAGGCGCTGTATCTAGATGACCTGTTCTCGTTCTTCCAGATCCAGCCGGAAATCCACTCGTGTGAAGGCGCCGTGCGCGTGCCGCAGCCGATCCGCCAGGGCTTCGTGTTCGAGAACGTCGGCTTCCGCTATCCCGATGCCGAGCAGTGGGCGGTGCGCCATCTGGATTTCCAGCTGCACGCCGGCGAAGTGCTGGCCCTGGTCGGCGAGAACGGAGCGGGCAAGACCACGCTGGTGAAGCTGCTGGCGCGGCTGTACGAGCCGGACGAGGGCCGCATCCTGCTCGATGGCCGTGACCTGCGCGACTACGACCTGGACGACCTGCGCGCCAACCTCGGGGTGATCTTCCAGGACTTCGTGCGCTACAACCTCAGCGCCGGCGAGAATATCGGCGTCGGCCAGGTCGAGGCGATGGACGACCAGGCACGCATCGCCGACGCCGCGCGGCGCGGCATGGCCGAGGACGTGATCGACGACCTGCCCGGCGGTTACGACCAGCTGATCGGCCGCCGCTTCAAGCAGGGCGTGGACCTGTCCGGTGGCCAATGGCAGAAGATCGCCATTGCCCGCGCGTGGATGCGCAATGCGCAGGTGATGATCCTGGATGAGCCAACCGCAGCGCTGGATGCCCGAAGTGAGTTTGAAGTGTTCCAGCGGTTCAGGGAACTGGCGGATAATCGCACCGCAGTATTGATTTCCCACCGTTTTTCCTCGGTACGCATGGCCGATCGCATCCTGGTGCTGGCCGATGGCCGCATCGAGGCCAGCGGCACCCATGAGCAGCTGATGGCCCAGGGAGGACGGTACGCCGAGCTGTTCGAGCTGCAGGCGGCGGGTTACCGCTGAGAACGCCTCTCGTTCCGCCTAATGAGAACCCGTCTCATTTGAGATAGAATCACCCCCGACGACTTTCGATAGATACGCCCATGTCCTCCGCTTTCGGCGCCGAAACGGTGCTTGAGGTCCGTCACTGGACCGACGCCTACTTCAGCTTCACCACCACCCGCGACAGCGGCTTCCGCTTCGAGAACGGCCAGTTTGTGATGATCGGCCTGGAAACCGAGGCGCGGCCGTTGCTGCGCGCCTATTCCATCGCCAGCGCCAACTGGGAAGAGCATCTGGAGTTCTTCAGCATCAAGGTGCAGGACGGACCGCTGACCTCGCGCCTGCAGCACATCAAGCCGGGCGACAAGGTGCTGGTTGGCAAGAAACCCACCGGCACCCTGCTGATCAGCGACCTGCACCCGGGCAAGAACCTGTATCTGCTGGGCACCGGCACCGGCATGGCACCGTGGCTGTCGGTCATCAAGGACCCGGAAACCTACGAGCGCTTCGAGAAGGTGATCCTGTGCCACGGCGTGCGCTACGAAAAGGACCTGGCCTACCGCGATTACTTCGAGAAGGAACTGCGTGAGCATGAGTTCCTGGGCGAGATGATCGGCGACAAGCTGCTGTACTACCCGGCCGTCACCCGTGAACCGTTCGCCAACCAGGGCCGCCTGACCCAGCTGATGGAGAGCGGCGAGATGCAGCGCACCCTCGGCCTGCCGGAGCTGAGCCCGGAAAACGACCGCGCGATGATCTGCGGCAGCCCGCAGATGCTGGCCGACCTGCGCACCGTGCTCGACGCGCGTGGCTTCCAGGTCTCGCCGCGCATCGGCCAGCCGGGCCACTACGTGTTCGAGCGCGCGTTCGTCGAGAAGTAAAGCGCGGGGCACCGCCCCCGCCTCTGCACCCGACCTGTTGCATGCCCTGCGCATTGCCGGCATGGTCCGCCACACACGGGCCGATGGCCCTCCTGGGGAATACACGGATGATGGACACATGGATCCCGCACCGGATGCGGGCGTGGGCGATTGCCGGTCTTCTGCTGGCGGCGGCTCCGGCGTGGGCTGCGCCGCCCGCCCGTGGCGACGTGCCGCCGCAGGCACTGGGCAACGACCGCAAGGGCAATCCGGTCAATCTGGCCGAGCAGCGCGGCAAGGTCGTGATCGTGACCTTCTGGGCCTCCTGGTGCGGCCCCTGCCGCAAGGAACTTCCGATCCTGGCCCATCTGCAACAGGTGGTCGGCGAGGACGCGTTGAAGGTCTACGCGGTCAACTGGGGCGAACCCCGACTGGAAGTCAGCCGTCTGATCCGTCAGCGCGACTGGCCGAAGCTGGAGTACCTGCATGATCCCGGCGGCGCGCTGGCCGAGCAATTCGGCATCGTCGCAGTACCCCACATGTTCATCGTCGGCCGCGACGGCACCATCGCCCATGCCCACCGCGGCTACAGCGAGGCCAGCCTGCCGCAGATCATGCAACAGGTGATCGATGCACTGCCCGAAGAGGTGCGCAACCGCGAGGCAGGGGCGGCGCCGCTGGGGCACTGACGCCGTACATCGCCTCCAGCGCGAACAAGGGCGTGTTACAACAGCGCTTCGATCTCGTCGCGCAGCTGCTCCGGCTTGGTGGTGGGCGCATGCCGCGACACCACCCGCCCCTGGCGATCGACCAGGAACTTGCTGAAATTCCACTTGATGCGGGTGCTGCCCAGCAGGCCGCGCTTCTCGCGTGACAGCCAGGCCCACAAGGGATCCGCGCCCTCGCCGTTGACCTCGATCTTCTCCGACAACGGGAAGCTGACCGGGTAATCCAGCGAACAGAACTGGCGGATCTGCGCCGCGTCCCCCGGCTCCTGTGCGCCGAACTGGTTGCAGGGGAAGCCGATCACCACCAGGCCACGCTCGCGGTAGTCCTGCCACAGCTGCTCCAGCCCGGTGTACTGCGGGGTGAAACCACAGCGGCTGGCCACGTTCACCAGCAACAAGGGACGGCCCCGGTACTGATCCAGCACCTGCGGCTGGCCGTCGAGGTCACGGAAGCTGAAATCGTAGGCGCTGGTCATGATGGCGGGCCGTGGGCGGTGAATGCATGGTACCCGCGCCCGGCCCCACCAGCATGCCTTTTGACACAAGTGCGGGCGCGGCCGGCCGGGTTAACCTCGGGCCCTTGTCTGCCTTACCGGAGTTCCTACCTTGACCACTCGCCTTGCCCTTGCCGTGGCCATGTCCCTCGGCCTTGCCCTGCCCGCCTTCTCCGCCGGCGCCGCCACCCCGGCTGCCAGCACCCATGCCCAGCAGGCCAATCCGTTCTTCGCCGAAAGCCCGCTGCCGCTGCACTTCCCGCAGTTCGACAAGATCAAGGACAGCGACTTCGCCCCGGCCTTCGACGCCGGCATGGCGCAGCAGCTGAAGGAAGTGGAGGCCATCGCCAACAACAAGGCCAAGCCGACCTTCGACAACACCATCATCGCGCTGGAAAAGAGCGGTGACATCCTCGACCGCGCGACCACCGTGTTCTTCAGCCTGGTGGGCGCCGATACCAACGACACCCGCAAGAAGCTGCAGGCCGACTACTCGGCGAAGTTCGCCGCGCACAGCGATGCGATCGCGCTGAACGGCAAGCTGTTCGCGCGCATCCAGGCACTGTACGACACCCGCAGCCAGCTGGGCCTGGACGCCGAAGGCGTGCGCCTGGTCGAGAAGTACTACGACAACTACGTGCGCGCCGGCGCCAAGCTGTCCGACGCCGACAAGGCCAAGCTGAAGGAAATGAACGCCGAGCTGGCCAACCTGGGCACCAAGTTCAGCCAGAACGTGCAGTCGGAAGTGAACGCTTCGGCAATCACCGTCGACGACGTCAAGGAGCTGGACGGCCTGTCCAAGGAGCAGATCGCCGCCGCTGCCGAAGCCGCCAAGGCCCGCGGCCAGGACGGCAAGTACGTGATCACCCTGCTCAACACCACCGGCCAGCCGCCGCTGACCAACCTGGCCAACCGCGCCCTGCGCCAGAAGATCTACGAAGCGTCGGTCAGCCGTGGCAGCCGTGGCGGTGAGTTCGACAACACCGCGCTGGTCTCGCGCATCATGCAGCTGCGTGCCGACAAGGCCAAGCTGATGGGCTTCCCGAACTTCGCCGCCTACAACCTGACCAACCAGACCGCCAAGACCCCGGAAGCGGTCAATGCGATGCTGGGCAAGCTGGCCCCGGCCGCCGTGGCCAACGCCAAGCGCGAAGCCGCCGACCTGCAGGCGATGATCGACCAGGAACAGAAGGCCGCGGGCAAGCCGACGTTCAAGCTGGAACCGTGGGACTGGGCCTTCTACAGCGAGAAGGTGCGCCAGGCCAAGTACAACTTCGACGAGTCGCAGCTGAAGCCGTACTTCGAAATGAAGAACGTGCTGGAGAACGGCGTGTTCCATGCCGCCAACCTGGAATTCGGCCTGACCTTCAAGCAGCGCACCGACCTGCCGGTCTACCACGATGACGTCACCGTCTACGACGTGTTCGACGCCGACGGCAGCCAGCTGGCGATCTTCATCTTCGACCCGTATGCACGCGCCTCAAAGCGCGGTGGTGCGTGGATGAATTCCTACGTTTCGCAGTCCAAGCTGACCGGCTTCAAGCCGGTGGTCGCCAACCACCTGAACATCCCGAAGCCGCCGGCCGGCCAGCCGACCCTGCTGACCTGGGATGAGGTGAACACCACCTTCCACGAGTTCGGCCATGCCCTGCACGGCATGTTCTCCAACGTGAAGTACCCGTACTTCTCGGGCACCTCGGTGCCGCGTGACTTCGTCGAGTTCCCCTCGCAGGTCAACGAGATGTGGGCCGACAACCCGGTCATCCTGAAGAACTACGCCAAGCACTACCAGAACGGTTCGGCGATGCCGCAGGCGCTGCTGGACAAGGTGCTGGCGGCGGCCAAGTTCAACCAGGGCTTTGCCACCACCGAGTACCTGGGTGCAGCCATGCTTGATCAGCGCTGGCACCAGATCGGCGCCGACCAGGTGCCGGCCGCCAAGGACGTGATGGCCTTCGAGCGCGCCGCGCTGGAGAAGGACGGCATCTACTACGCGCCGGTTCCGCCGCGCTACAAGACCCCGTACTTCAGCCACATCATGGGTGGCTACTCGGCCGGCTACTACGCCTACATCTGGTCGGAAGTGCTCGACGCCAACACCCAGAAGTGGTTCAAGGACAACGGCGGCCTGAGCCGCAAGAACGGCGACCACTTCCGCGCCACGCTGCTGTCCAAGGGTGGCAGCGTGGATGCCATGCAGCTGTTCCGCGATTTCGCCGGCCACGAGCCGCAGATCGAACCGCTGCTGGAAAAGCGTGGCCTGACCGGCGCCGGCAACTGATCGCCGCTGCGGCAGCCTGAAACGAAAACCGCCCGGGAAACCGGGCGGTTTTTTGTTGGGTCATCCACGCATGGCGTGGATGCTCTTGCAGATCAGCGTGGCGCCACGTACCCGCCCGGCACGCCTTCCGGCGACAGCACCAGCTGCCACAACTGCGCATGCCGGCAGCGGAAGGTGGCCATCGATCCGGCCAGGTAGAACCGCCACATGCGGCGGAAATGCTCGTCGTAACGCGTGTCCAGCTGCGGCCACGCCGCTTCCACGTTGCGTCGCCAGGCCTGCAGGGTCAGGTCGTAATCGGTACCGAAGTTGTGCCAGTCCTCCAGCACGAAACGGCCTTCGAACGCCCGGGTGATCTGCACTGCCGACGGCAGCATCGAGTTGGGGAAGATGTAGCGCGCGATCCACGGATCGGTGCGATGCCGGGAGATGTTGGTGCCGATGCTGTGCAGCAGCAGCAGGCCACGCGGCGACAGGCAGCGTTTGGCCACCTCGAAGAAGCTGGCGTAGTTCTTGTCACCGACGTGCTCGAACATGCCGATCGAGAAAATCGCATCGAACGGTTCGTCCAGTTCCCGGTAGTCCTGCAGGCGGATTTCAATCGGCAGCCCCGCGCACAGCTCGCGGGCAAACTCGGCCTGTTCCTGCGAAATGGTCACGCCGACGCCGCTGACGCCGTAGCGCTCGGCTGCGAACTTCAGGGCTTCGCCCCAGCCACAGCCGATGTCCAGCACACGCTGACCCGGGCGCAGCCCCAGCTTGCGGCACACCAGGTCGAGCTTGGCTTCCTGCGCGGTGTCGAGATCGTCGGCATTGCGCCAGTAGCCACAGCTGTAGACCAGGCGCTGGCCGAGCATGGCCTGGTAGAGATCGTTGCCGAGGTCGTAGTGGCGGCGGCCGACTTCGTAGCTGCCCTGCCCCACCTGCAGGTTGAACAGGCGCGCCTTCAGCGCATCGGCCACTTCGCGCCAACCGTGCACCCGTTCGTCCAGGTGCGCCTGCATCAGGTGGACGAGGAAATCATCCAGGACGTTGGCATCCCACCAACCCTCCATGTAGCTCTCGCCGAGGCCGAGCGAGCCTTGGCCCATGACCCGCGCGAAGAAGCGCGGGTCATGCACCTGGATATCCTGTGGCTGGGTACCGCCGATGCGGACCCCGGCTTCCTGCAGCAGGCCGGCGACCCGCTCCTGCAACCCTGTATCCACACCACCTCCTCGACTGCGGTCAACCGCGTGCGAACAGCTCCACGTAGTCCTTGGCCACGTGCGGCAACAGCACCGCCGCCGGAACATCGGCGGTCTGGGTGCCGTCCGAGTATGGACCCACCTGGTAGGGCGGGAAAACAAAGCGCAGTGCCGTGATCTGCCCCTTGTCGTCGGTCAGCGGCTGGAACTGGCTGAAATTGTCGGCCTGCGGGCCGGTACCGTCGGCGATCATGCGCGATGCGTTGCGCAGCGATTCCTGCAGCTGGGCCGGGTCCATGTCCTCGCCGCTGAGCCGCGTGGCCACGCGTTCGCGCAGCTGGTCGGCAACGAAATCACTGATCGCCTTCCAGCCCTTGGCATCGGCCACCAGCTTGTCGGCGCTGAGCATCTGCTGCTGCGCCGGCAGCCACACGAAACGCGCCACCAGCGGCTCGCCGTGGGCGCCACCGGTATAGCGGCTGCCATCGGCACTGACCACCACCAGCTGTGGCGTTTCCAGCAGCTTCTCGAAACTCAGCGACAGCTCGTAGGGCATGGTCGGCTTGTCATTGCCCAGCCCGTCCAGTGCCTGCTGCAGGTCGCTGCGAGCGCTGGTGGCATAGTCCTGCAGCGCGCGTGCCAGGCCCGGGTAGCGGTCGATGCCGGCAGGGTAGCTGATGCCCACCACTTCGCGTTCGTTGTTCTCGATCACGTCGCGCAGGTCCAGCGGCGCTTCCGTGGCCGGCGTTTCGCCTGTGGCGGTGGTCTCGGCGGCAGGTGCCCCGTCGGCCACCGGTGCCGGTTCGCTTTCACGCTGGCAACCGGCCAGCAACAGCACGCCCACCACGCCGGCCAGCACGCTGCCGTGCAATGGCCGGTTGTTTCCAATCTTCATCGGGATCCCCTGTTCATGTTTGTACATCATCGCCTGCCATGGCTGAAGCGTGGCCCGCTGGCATTCAGCCAACGAGCAGGTCGTGGTACTCCTCATGCCGCTGCAGGAAGGCCTCGGCGTAGGAACACGCCGGCACCACCTTGTACTTCTGCTCGCGGGCAAAGCGCAGCGCCACGCGGGTCAGCTCGCCGGCGATACCACGGCCTGCAATCGGCTCGGGCACCTCGGTGTGGGTGATGACCATGCGTCTGCGCTTGATCTGGTAATCGAGCACCGCCAGCTGTCCGCGCACACGGGCGGTGAAGCGATGGTTGGCCAGGTCGTGTTCGACCTCGTAGGCCAGACCGGGGGGCGTGACCGAAGCCATGGAACTGTCTCCTGCGGCGACTGCGTGGATGGTGCGCAGCCGGGCGCCATGATCGCGTGAAGCCTGAACAGGGGCAAGTCCAGTCCGTTCACGTCAGTTTTCGACCCTCAAGCTGGAGGGCCGGCGGCCGCTATCGCCTGTGGAGGGGTACGGCCAGGCTGGCACGGCCCTTGCGACCGTTGATCATGCGCACCACCGCGGAGGCACCGATGCACCCCAGCGATCCCCATTCCGATACCGACCGCGCCCTGCTGGAGGGCCTGCTGCAACTGGCGGTGGAAGGGCAGACCGAAGACCAGGATTTCCAGCGCATCGGCGAGGAAGTGTTCGCCCGCCTGCTGGACACCTACGGCCAGCAGACCGCGATCTGAGCCTGCCGGGGCGGATCGCTGCCGATCCGCCCCGCTCCCGCCATCAACCGCCGCCGAGGCGGAAGGTCGGGTTGGAAAGCTCGCGCAGGAAGTGGGTGAAGATGCTCGGCTGCATGGCCAGCATGAAGATCACGCCGAACGCCGCGCCCGCCAGGTGGGCGCTGTGGTTGATGCGGTCACCGCCGCGCTTGTCCATCCAGATGCTGTAGCCGACGTAGAACGCGGCGTAGACGATGGCCGGCGCCGGGATGAAGAACACCAGGATGATCGACCACGGCTTGATCAGGATGAAGGCGAACAGCACCGCCGACACCGCCCCGGACGCACCCAGGCTGAGGTAGTTCGGGTTCTTCTGGTTCTTCAGGTAGCTGGGCAGGATCGAGACCAGCAGCGCACCGATGTAGAACGCCGGGTAGGTCAGGTAGCTGCCGGTCAGCTGCACCATCACGCTCTCGATGAATCCCCCGAAGAAGAACAGGGTGATCATGTTGAAGATCAGGTGCGACCAGTCGGCATGGATGAAGCCATAGGTCACCAGCCGGTCGTACTGGCGGTGACGGTCGATGGCCGGCGGCCACAGGATCAGGCGGTCGGCCAGCTTGCGGTTGTTGAACGCCATCCACGACAGGATGGCGGTGATGGCGATCAACAGCAGATTGACGGGGGTCATGTCAGGCTCAGGCGCTACGGTAGTTGTCGACCATACGATAGCGTTTTGCGTACCAACCGAAGGCCAACGCCGCGACGAAGGCGAAACCGGCGAAGAAGAACATCAGGAATGCCGCCTCGCTCAGGCCGGTACTGGCGATCTTGTGGGTCACCACGTCATTGCGCACGGCTGCATTGGACAGCAGCACCCACAGGTTGCCGATGGTGGTGGTCAGGTTCCAGAAGCTCATGACCACACCCTTCATGGCCTGCGGCGCCTGGCTGTAGGCGAACTCCAGGCCGGTGGCCGAGACCAGCACCTCACCGAAGGTCAGCAGCGCGTACGGCAGCATCTGCCAGAAGATCGACATGGCGTTGCCCCCGTCCATCACCACCTGGATGCCGCCGACCACGATCCAGGCCAGGCCGCTGAAGGCGATACCGGCGGTCATGCGGCGCAGCGCGGTCGGCTCGAAGCCGAAGCGGCGCAGGGCCGGGTACAGCACCAGGTTGTTGAACGGGATCAGGATCATCACCAGCAGCGGGTTCAGCGCCTGCATCTGCGAGGCGGTGAACCAGCTCGGCATCTGCATCTGCTGGCCCTGCAGGACCCAGGTCGAGGCCTTCTGGTCGAACAGCGAGAAGAACGGCGTGGTCAGCGCGAAGATCACCAGCACGCGCAGCACCGAGCGCACGCCTTCCACGGCTTCGGCCGGATGCTGGCCACGGGCACGCTCCAGCTGCAGCCAGGTGCCGCCGCCGATGCCCGCCAGGATCGACACCAGCGCCAGGCACAGGCAGATGACGATGCCCAGCGAGCCGACCAGGCTGAACGAGGCTGCTGCCAGCACCAGGCCGAGCACGGCGATCACCAGGCCCGGACGGCCCTGGCCGGTCACGCGCGTGGTCAGTGCGGTACGCACCACGTTGGCGAACGAATGCGGATCCTTCGGCGGCAGCGGCACCAGCACGTAGCGCTTGCGGCCCAGCCAGAACACGAAGGTGGCGATGAACATCAGGATGCCCGGGATACCGAACGCCCACTGCGGGCCCCAGTTCTTCAGCACCAGCGGGATCAGCAGCGAGGCGAACAGCGAGCCGAAGTTGATGATCCAGTAGAAGGCGTCGAAGACGATCTTGGCCAGGTGCTTGTTGCTCTGGTCGAACTGATCACCCATGAACGAGGCCACCAGTGGCTTGATGCCGCCGGCACCGAGCGCGATCAGGCCCAGGCCGAGGAAGAAGCCCTCGCGGCTGTTCTCGAACAACGCCAGGCACAAGTGGCCGGCGCAGTAGACCAGGCTGAACCAGAGAATGGTGTGGTACTTGCCGAAGAACCTGTCGGCCAGCCAGCCTCCGAGCAGCGGGAAGAAATACACGCCGATCATGAAGCTGTGCATGATGTCCTTGGCTTCACCGGCACGGCCTTCCGCAGTGATTTCCTGCAGCAGCAGCGAGGTGATCAGGAACTGCACCAGGATGTTGCGCATCCCGTAGAAACTGAACCGCTCGCAGGCCTCATTGCCGATGATGTACGGGATCTGGCGCGGCATCTTTCCCTGGCCGGCGATGGGGGCAACTGCGTCGTGGCTCATCCTGTAAGGCAATCCTGCAAAGCGAAAGGCGCAAGATTACCGGAAGCAGGGCTTGCGAAGCACGCTGCAGGGCTGCATGACAACGGTGCCAATCCATGGCAGACACCGCATGCCATGCCGGAAGTCACGGCACCTGCACGACAAAAGCGTAAACTTATCGTTATGCGCCCCCTCTCCCCCGCCCGTCTCCTGCTCAGTTGCCTGGTGCTGCTGATGGCGTTGCAGGCGCAGGCGCGGCCGCAGGCACCGGCCACAACGGCCAGCGAAAGCGAGCCCCGCCAGCTGACCGTGGCCGCGCTGGAGCTGCCCAGCCGCGATGATGCGCAATGGAAGTTGCGCCGCGAACAGGTCGCACAGTTGCTGACCGACCTGCAACCGGACGTGATCTCGGTGCAGCAGGTGCTGCAGCAGCAGGGCCGCAACCCGGCCTGCTGGCTCGCCACCCGGCTGCGCTACAGCTGCGACTTCGTTACCGCCGATCCGCCCAGCCAGCCGTTGCGGCATGGCAACGCGATGCTGACCCGGCTGCCGGTCAGCGAGGATGGCGTGACCCTGCTGCACCCACCCGGCATCTTCAGCGCCGCCGGCATGATGCGGCTGAAGCTGGGCGAGGCACTGGTCAACATCTATGTGGCACGGCTGCGCCCGGACCCGGACGAGGCCACCGCCCGCCAGCATCAGACCAGCGACCTGATGACCTGGATCGGCGCCACCGCCGAGGGCATGCCCAGCCTGATCGCCGGCGATTTCTCGGCAACCACCGTCGAGCTCGTGCGCAGCACCCCGGGGTTCCAGCCCGCCCGGCGCAATCCCGGCGGTCGCGTCGAGGCGCCTGCGGCCAGTGGTGGCGGCAGCAGCGGTCATGGCCTGGATGTGCTGTTCCAGGTCAAGCACTTCGGCGGCATCCGCCAGCAGCCGATCCTGCTGCCGGCCGACGGCGACCTGCCCGGCCTGCGCCTGGGCGTGATGGCCACCCTGCGCCTGCAGGGTGATACCGCCACTACCGAATGACTCCTGCAACAGAAAAGGCCGGGTTTTCCCCGGCCTTCTCCGTTCATCCCATCACCGCGATCAGGCGATCGCTTCCTGGTAACGGCGCTCGACCTCGTTCCAGTCGATGACGTTGAAGAACGCGCCGATATATTCCGGACGGCGGTTCTGGTACTTCAGGTAGTACGCGTGTTCCCACACGTCCAGGCCGAGGATGGGGGTGTTGCCTTCCATCAGCGGGCTGTCCTGGTTACCGGTGCTCTCGACCACGACCTTCTTGTCCGGGGTCACGCTCAGCCAGGCCCAGCCGCTGCCGAAACGGGTCAGCGCAGCCTTGGTGAAGGCGTCCTTGAACTTGTCGAAGCCGCCCAGGTCCTTGTCGATGGCCTTGGCCACGTCGCCCACCGGGTTGCCGCCAGCATTCGGAGCCATCACGGTCCAGAACAGCGAGTGGTTGGCATGGCCGCCACCGTTGTTGCGCACCGGACCCTGCAGGTTCTCCGGCAGCGACTTGAGCTTCTTCACCAGTTCCTCGACCGGCAGGTCAGCGTACTCGGTGCCTTCCAGCGCCGCGTTGACGTTGTTGATGTAGGTCTGGTGATGCTTGGTGTGATGGATTTCCATCGTCGCCGCATCGATGTGCGGTTCCAGCGCGTCGTAGGCGTAGGACAGCTTGGGCAGGGTATAGGCCATGATGCATCTCCTGATTGCGAGGGCACCCGACGGTGTCGGGCGTTGCGCGGTGAATGATGGGGACAGACCGCCAGATTACCAAGGGGGATGTAAAGGAAATTGCGTCCTGCCAGTGAGCACGACGGCAATTGTTACGCAGCAGTGACGCGATGCCATCCTCATGCACCGTGCAGCGCGCAGGCGCTACAGTGCCTGCATCGCCCTCGCCCGCTCCTTGCCCATGCGCAACCCCCGGCTGCTGATCACCGCCATCGCCCTGCTGCTGCTCGGCCTGGTCGTCAACCACTTCATGCAGCGCCCGCCGGCGCCGCAGTTCGCGCCGGACCTGCAGGGTGGGCCTGCCGCGCGCGCGCCGGCCATGATCACGCCCAGCAAGGACAACAGCCTGCCCGCGTTCCTGCCCGCTGAAGCCCGGCAGACCATCGCCCTGATCCAGCATGGCGGCCCGTTCCCGCACCGCCAGGACGGCAGCACGTTCGGCAACCGCGAGCAGCAGCTGCCGCAGCGCCCGCGCGGCTACTACCGCGAATACACCGTCGATACCCCCGGCGCCCGCACCCGTGGCACGCGCCGCATCGTCACCGGCGGCGATCCGCCGGAGGCGTGGTACTACACCGACGACCACTACGAATCGTTCCGCAGCTTCACCGTACCGGCCCAGGGAGCGCAGTGATGAGCCACGATGATTTCGGCCTCGGCCTGCACGACATCAACAATGCTGGCGTCTACGCCATCGACAGCGACGACATCGGCGCACTGGCCGCAGCGATGCGCGATGCCGGGCTGAAGGTGATCCGCATCGATCTGGAAGGCGTGGGCGACAAGCGCACCCTGCTCGCCCGGCTGGCCGCACAACTGGATTTCCCGACCGGCTTCGGCGGCAACTGGGATGCGCTGTCGGACAACCTGCGCGACCTGCAGTGGCTGCCGGCCAACGGTTACGCGCTGTTCCTGGCCGATGTGGACACGTTGCGCGCCTCCACGCAGAAGGACTTTGACACCCTGCTGGACGTGATGGACGAAGCCAGCCGCGACTGGGTCGGCCGCGACGTGCCGTTCTGGGTGTTCCTCTCGCAGCGCGCGTAAGGTCAGTGCCCTGGTGGATGCCGACCTTGGTCGGCATGCGCTGATGCCTCGGTAGAGGCCGACCTTGGTCGGCGCTTCTGTGCCAACCAAGGTTGGCACCTACCCAAGCGCGAGCCGGCCACTGTGTGGCGCCCCGCCTTGCCTAGCGGCTCCCGTTGTCTTCCTGCAGTTCCTTCTTGAACGGGATGTCCGGCGGCGGTCGCGCCACGGCCGGCTGGTCCTGCATGTTCGGATTGGTCAGGCCGCAGCCACCACCGGCCTGCAGGATCGAGATCACGCAGGAGATCCTCGTACTGGTACCCGGCAATGGAATCTCCATTGCCTTGACTCCCTTGCGCACCCACTCGGCCAGCAGCGATTCCTGCGGGACCCAGTACTTGTCGAACGAAGTGGGCGTGTAGTCGTAAGGCGGTCGCTTCAACCAGGTGCCCGATTGCGCGATGCGTTCCTTGCTCCAGCCATCGTTGGCACCACCGGGCGCACCGCGCTCGGCACGACCCTCGCCTTCCTGGCCCGGCACACGCACGCTGCCATCGGCATTGAACAGGCCACTGCCCTCGCCGGTGGTGCTGGCCTGGCGGGCACCCTTGTCAGCGCCGTCATGGTTGCGGCTCGATGCACCCCAGTCATCACCCTTGGCGGGCGTGGCCCAGTTGCCCGGATTGGGGGCCGGGCGCGCTCCTGCCTGAGCCGGGGTCGTGCTGGATGCAGCAGGCCGCGTAGTGCTGCTGCTCGCCTGCGTCGCGCTGCCATTGGCTGCCGGCGCGGGTGTTGCCGCGGGTGCATTGCCACTGGAAGACGAAGGGGCTGCGGCCGGTGCCGAGGCTACTTCGCGCTCGCGCACCTGTACGTCACGACCCGCCGGCGCACGCACCGCCGGATCACGACCGGCAACGGTTGCCATCCGCACCTGCGGATCGACCACCGCCTGCACTTCACGCTCGCGCACCTGCACGTCGCGCTGCGGCACGCGCACCTGCACATCGGCCGTGCGCAGCGGCTGCGACACCGCCGGTGCATCGACCGTACTGACCTCGCGCTCCTGCACCTGGATGTCACGCAGCTGCGGCGTCCGCACCGCGATCTCCGGCGCACGCAGTGCGGTTGGGGTTGGCGGCGCCTGCACCGGCTGCACGCTGCGCTCGCGCACTGTGGGCGTGGTGTCACGCGGCACGATGCTGACCTCGGTGCGCGGCACGCTGACCGGCGGTACCACGAAATCCGTACTGGCCTGCGCTACTTCGGTGGCCTGCACCGGCGAGGGTGGCGGGGCCGCAAGCGGGGCCGGCTCGGCTTCGGCCGGCGGCGACGGCACGCTGGCTGTCGGTGCTGGAGCCGGCGCGGGTGCAGGCGCCGACGCGGCCGCAGGACGTGGCTCAGGTGCCGTCGCTGCCCCTGCCTCCTGGCCGGCGGCAACCTGACCCGCCGGTGCAGCCGCAGCCGCTTCGGCACCCGGCTGATCGCCACCACCTTCCTGGCTGGCGCGACCGACGAATTCCACCTGCACACGCTCGCCTTCGGCGCCCTCTGCTTCCGGTGCCGTGGTGCGGATCACCGCAACCCACAGCAGCAGCATGAAAAACAGCAGGTGCAGCAGCGCGCTGGCAAACGCCGAGGTCCAGCGCATCCAGCGCTGATCGCGCGGCGCAGCGTCCCAGTCCTGCCAGAACAGCCGTCGCAGCGACTGCCACGGTGACAGCCGGGGCGATTGACCCGGCGGCCCAGGCAGCGGGCGCGGCAGCAATACCGCAATCACTTCGCGGGCGTGGAACGGCCGCGGCAGCGGGCCCAGCGAGCGCAGCCACAGCGCCCAGCCATAGGGCAGGCGCGTAGACTTCTCGAGGACGGCGCGTGGCTGCTGGCGGGCCAGCAGCAGTTCGATGAGTTGCTCGGCCCGGGTCAGAGGCACGCGTCAGCGGTCAGGCGACGTTGCCGCGCGGGATGTACGGCGCGTGGCCGCTGTCGTGGTCGGTCGCGTCGCGCACGGCGGTCACGCCCGGCACGCGGCCCATCAGAGTCTTCTCGATACCCTGCTTGAGCGTCACGTCGGCCATGCCACAGCCCTGGCAGCCACCACCGAAGCGCAGCAGCACCACGCCGTCGGCCGAAACTTCCTGCACGGCCACCTTGCCGCCGTGCGAGGCCAGCTGCGGATTGACTTCGTTCTCCACCACCCAGTGCACGCGCTCGACCAGCGACGCGGCATCGCCGGGGGCCTCGCCCTTGATGCGCGGTGCCTTGATGGTCAGCTGCTGGGTACCGGCGGTGCCGGCGACGATGTCGATCTCGGCGCCGTCGAGCCAGCCGACGCTGCTCGCATCGACGTAGAGGGTGAAGCCATCGCAGTCCACCGCCCACTCGTCACCGAGCAGGTCGGTCGGTTCGGCGAATTCCAGCCGGGCATCGGCGCGCGGGGTACCGGGGTCGACCGCGCTCAGGCGCACGCCCATGCCGGGCACGCCCTCGCGTTCGATCAGCTTGCGGAAATGGGTCTGGGCAGTGTCGGAGATCTGGATCATCAGGCTATTCTAGCCAAGTAAGCGTCAGCCGCTCATTCGGTTTATACACCGTCCGGCGCATTGTTCAGTCAACACGAGGTGGAGATTCCCATGGCCGACCTGATTCCACTGGCCCAGGCCCGTTGCGTGCCGCGCAAAGGCAGCGACCACAAGCTTGGCGAGGCCCGCCTGGCCGAACTGCTGCCGCAGGTTCCCGGCTGGGAGCTGAGCGAGGGCGGGCAGGCCCTGACGCGCACCTTCCGCTTCAAGGATTACTACGCCACCATGGCCTTCGTGAACGCGCTGGCCTGGATCGCCCATCACGAGGACCACCATCCGGACCTGGGCGTGCACTACGACCGCGCGGTCGTGCGCTTCTCCACCCACGATGTGGGCGGCCTGAGCGAGAACGACTTCATCTGCGCGGCAAAGACTTCGGCCCTGACGGAGCAACTGCCATGAACGTACGTTTGCTGAGCCTGTTCCTGATCGCTGCGACCGGCCTGGCCGGCTGTGGCCCGTCCGAACCACCGGCACCACCACCGCCGCCGCCGACCGAAGTGGCCGCGGTGAAGACGCCGCCGCCGCAGTACCCGCTTGAGCTGGCCTGCATGGGCGTGGGCGGCACCAGCACCTTCAAGGTGACCATCGGGGCCGACGGCAAGCCGAGCGAGGTCGCGCTGTTGACCGGGGCCGGCAACCCGCAACTGGACGAACTGGCCAGGACCGCCGTGCAGGGCTGGCAGTTCAAGGCCGCCACCCGCAACGGTGCTGCAGTGCCGGCCACCATCCAGGTACCGGTCAGCTTCAACCCGCCGCAGCCGAAGCCGGACCAGTGCTTCGCCATCGAAGAACGCCTGCGCCGCGGCGGCTGATCGCCCGCGCCCCGACGAGGCCAGCCGACGCCCGCCTCGCCCTCGCCGCCCCGGCCTTGCCCGGGGCGGTTGTCTATTGACCAGGACCGCGTCGGTACATGCTGCAGATTCCTCCCGAAAACATCTGGATCGCACTGGCGGTCACTCTTGCGGCCGGCCTCGCCACCGCCATCGGCAGCCTGCTGGTGCTGTTCTCACGGCGCCCCAACCCGCGCCTGCTGGCGTTCGGCCTGGCCTTCGCTGGCGGCGCGATGGTCTATGTGTCGCTGTCGGAGATCCTCAACAAGTCCATTGCTTCGTTCGCACTGGCCTATGGCGAGCGCACCGGCTTCACCTACGGCACCCTGGCCTTCCTGCTGGGCGTGATCGTGATCGTGCTGATCGACCACTTCATTCCCAACCCGCACGACAGCCTGGACAAGCAGGACCCCGCGTTCCGCGAGAACAGCCGCGAATACCTGAAACGGGTCGCGCTGCTGACCTCGGTCGCGATCACCGCGCACAATTTCCCGGAAGGGCTGGCAACCTTCTTTGCCACGCTGGAAAGCCCATCGGTGGGCATGCCACTGGCCTTCGCCATCGCCATCCACAACATTCCCGAGGGCATCGCGATCGCGGTGCCGGTGTACTTCGCCACCCAGAACAAGTTCTATGCGTTCAGTGCCAGCCTGCTGTCCGGCCTGGCCGAACCGGTGGGCGCGGCGCTGGGCTACTGGCTGCTGTCAGGATCGTTGTCGCACGCCACGTTTGGCTGGGTGTTCGGACTGATCGCCGGCGTGATGGTGTTCCTTGCGCTGGATGAGTTGCTGCCGGCAGCCAAGCGTTATGCCAAGGGCCACGAAACCGTGTATGGCCTGGTGGCCGGCATGGGCACCCTGGCGATCAGCCTGGTGCTGTTCAAGTGGTGAGGGACTCCCGGCTCGCCCTGTAGAGTCGAGCCACGCTCGACTGCTCTCCGGTCGGCTCGCGCGGAACGCCAGTCGAGCATGGCCCGACTCTACAAGGGTTCCTTACTTCAGGCGGTCCAGCGCCTCGGCCAGCTCATCGGCCAGCGGCGCATTGAGCACATACGGGGTCTTGCCGTCGTCCAGCGCGAACTCCAGCGAAGCCGCGTGCAGGAACAGGCGTTTCAGGCCGATCT
Organism: Stenotrophomonas sp. AS012628; assembly: GCF_010608305.1. NCBI lineage: Bacteria > Pseudomonadati > Pseudomonadota > Gammaproteobacteria > Lysobacterales > Lysobacteraceae > Stenotrophomonas > Stenotrophomonas sp. AS012628. The sequence goes on from NZ_VMBJ01000014.1 coordinate 51,477, forward strand.
GCTCACGAAGCCGCTTGTTGACCGCCGGATCGCCGTATTTGTCGTCACCGGCCACTGGATGCCCCAGATGCTGGGCATGCACGCGGATCTGGTGGGTGCGGCCGGTCTCGATACGCACCTCGCAGTATGAATGGCCGCCACGACGTTCCACTACCCGGAAGTGGCTGATCGATTCCTTGCCGATCGCATTGACCTGCACATGGCGCTCGCCGCCCTGGCGCAGGCCCACGTGCAGCGGCGCGTCGACCGTCATCACGCCATCGGGCATGCGCCCGGTCAGCAGCGTCAGGTAGCGTTTGCGGATGCCAGCGCCGTGGTCTTCACGCAACAGGGCCTGCAGTTCGCTCAGCGCCGAGCGCTTCTTGGCCACGATCAGCAGGCCCGAGGTGTCGCGATCCAGCCGGTGGACCAGTTCCAGGGTCTGCCCCGGGCGCAGCGCGCGCAGGGTCTCGATAGCGCCGAAGCTGATGCCGCTGCCGCCGTGGCTGGCCACGCCGGTGGGCTTGTTCAGGGCCAGCAGGCGGGCGTCCTCGAAGACGATGGCCTGCTCCAGGCGGCGCATGAACGCCTCCGGAGGACCGGTCTTGTCTCCCTCTTCACTGAGACGGACCGGCGGCACACGCACCTCGTCACCCGCCTCCAGCTTGCGTTCGGCCTTGGCACGGCCGCCATTCACCCGTACCTGGCCGCTGCGCACCAGCTTGTAGACCAGGCTGCGCGGGGCGCCCTTCAGCTGGCCAAGCAGGAAGTTGTCCAGGCGCTGGCCGGCGCGGTCGGCGGGAACGGTGATCATGCGCACGGAAGGCTTGTCGCCAGCGGGTTTGGTCGGGTCTTGGGCGGTCATCAGGCTGTTTATTCTGTTACACTCGGGGGGCGAGATAAGGGATTGATTTCGTTGGAAGTTACTCAGGGCCAGAAGCCCAGCTTCCGACGAATCCGGCACAGTGCGCGACCACCGCCCGCGGGGCGGCCATGTTAGCGGCTCACCGGCCTTCCCGGCCATCGCCGGATGCCTGACACGCAACCGTGCTGAACATGTCCCGCGTGGCGCTCCAGCCTGGCTGACAGCTGCCTGCGGCCTGTAACACCCCAAAACCCATAAGAGTGAAGCGCTCCCGCGGCCTGCCGTGGTGTCGTAGCGCTGGAAACCCAAGCCGCCCTCCCCGCGCTTGCGCGAATGGGCGGCGAACCGTGTCCAGAGGCGAAACCCCATGGCGTTCCGCGCGGTAGCCGCTTGCGAGGAACGCAACAATGAAGCGAATGCTGATCAACGCCACGCAGGCTGAAGAGCTGCGTGTTGCCATCGTGGATGGCCAGTCGTTGTATGACATCGACATCGAACAGCCGTCGAAGGAACAGAAGAAGTCCAACATCTACAAGGGCCGGATCTTCCGCATCGAGCCCTCGCTGGAAGCGGCCTTCGTCGAGTACGGTGGTGGCCGCCATGGCTTCCTGCCGCTGAAGGAAATCTCCCGCGACTACTTCCAGGCCGGTGTCGACCACAACAAGGCCGGCATCCGCGAACTGCTGAAGGAAGGCCAGGAGATCGTCGTCCAGGTCGACAAGGAAGAGCGTGGCAACAAGGGCGCTGCCCTGACCACGTTCATCTCGCTGGCCGGCCGCTACATGGTGCTGATGCCGAACTCGCCCAGCGCCGGCGGCGTGTCCCGTCGCATCGAAGGCGAAGACCGTGCCGCCCTGAAGGACGCCCTGGACAAGCTGAACATCCCCGACGACATGGGCGTGATCATCCGTACCGCCGGCGTCGGCCGCGATGCGGAAGAGCTGCAGTGGGATCTGGACTACCTGCTCAACGTCTGGCGTGCCATCGCCGAAGCCGCGCTGAGCAAGCCGGCCCCGTTCCTGATCTACCAGGAATCGCGCCTGATCGTGCGCGCCCTGCGTGACTACCTGCGCGCCGACATCGGCGAGATCCTGGTGGACACCGAGGAGATGTACGAGCACGCCCGCGAGTTCATGCAGCAGGTGATGCCGCAGACCCTGCGCAAGCTCAAGCATTACAAGGACGACATCCCGCTGTTCAACCGCTTCCAGATCGAATCGCAGATCGAAGGCGCCTACGAGCGCAACGTGCGCCTGCCGTCGGGCGGCTCGATCGTGGTCGACCAGACCGAAGCGTTGACCGCCGTCGACGTGAACTCCTCGCGCGCCACCAAGGGCAGCGACATCGAGGACACCGCGTTCCAGACCAACCTGGAAGCGGCCGAAGAAGTGGCCCGCCAGCTGCGCCTGCGTGACCTGGGCGGCCTGGTGGTGATCGACTTCATCGACATGGCCTCCAACAAGCACCAGCGCGAAGTCGAGAACCGCCTCGCCAACGCGCTGAAGTACGACCGCGCGCGCGTCCAGGTCGGCCGCATCTCGCGCTTCGGCCTGCTGGAAATGAGCCGCCAGCGCCTGCGCCCGAGCCTGGGCGAGTCCAGCCAGATCGTCTGCCCGCGTTGCGACGGCCACGGCCGCATGCGCAGCGTCGAGTCGCTGTCGCTGTCGATCATCCGCGTCGCCGAAGAACATGCGATGAAGGAAAACACCGGGCAGGTGCTGGTCCAGGCCCCGGTGGAGATCGCCAACTACCTGTTGAACGAAAAGCGCAGCGCCCTGCGCGAGATCGAGCAGCGCCACGAGGCGCCGATCGTGATCGTCGCCGACGAGCAGCTGCACACCCCGCACTACACCGTCACCCGCCTGCGCGAGAACGAGCTGGGTGAAGAGAGCAACAAGCCCAGCTACCAGCGCGGCACCCCGCGCAAGTTGCCGGTGCACGCGCTGACCAAGGGCCAGCTGAACATCCCGCCGCCGGCGGTGACCCAGGTCAAGCACACCTCCCCCGCCCCGGTGCGCGAGGAAGTGGAGCCGGCCGCAACTGCCCCGGCCCCGGTCGTGGCAGCGCCGGTGGCGCCGGTCCCGAGCGGCGGCGTGATCGGTTGGCTCAAGCGCGTGTTCGGTGGCGAACCGGCCCCGGCGCCGGCGCCGGCAGCCCCGGCTGCACGCCAGCAGCAGGACGGCGGCCGCAAGGACCGCAACAAGGATCGCAACAAGGACCGCAAGGACCGTCGCGATGACAATCGTGGCAACGGCAACGCGCAGCAGCAGAAGGACGGCGGCAACCGCAAGGACCGCGGTGAGCAGCGCAAGGATGGCCGCAACGGCAACAACGGCAATGCCCAGTCGCAGCCGCAGCAGGGCAAGCAGAAGGAGCCGCAGCAGAAGGATGGCCAGCAGCAGCCGCAGCAGCAGAACAAGCCGCGCAACGAGCAGCAGGGCCAGAACCAGAACCAGCAGCAGCCGAAGCTGAAGCAGCCCAAGCAGCCGCGTCCGCAGCAGCAGGACGGTGACAAGCCGGCCGAGAAGCCGCAGCGCGGTGCCGCCGATGCACCGGTCGACGCCGTGACCGCGGCAGCAGCTGTGGCCGCCACGGCCGCCGCCGCCAATGGGGTGGCCGCACAGGAAGCCACTGCACCGGTCGCCCCGGTGTCCGCCGCTCCGGCGGACGCCGCAGTAGCGGTCGAGACCGGTGCCAACGAGGCCGAGGTGGTTGCGGTTGCCGGTGACGAGGCCGCAACCGACGCCAATGGCGAGCAGGCAGGCGAAGGCGCGACCCGCCGTCGCCGTGGCCGTCGTGGTGGCCGTCGTCGTCGTCGCGGTGGCGCCGAGAACGCCGCTGGCAGCGACGCTCTGGGTGATGACCAGGACGAGGGTGATGACAGTGATGACGCCGACGGCGCCGAGCCGAACGTCGACAGTACTGCCGGCACTGCGCCGGTCGCTGTTGCGCAGCCGGCCCGTTCGCAGCCGGAGTTCGACTTCGATGACGAAGTCGAGCCGGTCGTTGCCGACGCCGCGAAGCCGGTCCGTGCTGCCGCCGCCGTCGCCGCCGCACCGGTTGCCGTGGTGAGCAGCGCCGTGGTCGAAGCCGCCGCCCCGGTCGTGGCTGAAGTGCAGGCCCCGGTCGAAGCTGCTGCGAAGACCGAAGCGGTGTCCTCGCCGGTGCAGACCAGCATGCTCGATGCCATCGACGCCGCGACCCCGGCCCAGCCGGTAGCCGCTGCCGCGCCGGTGATCGAAGTCATTGCGCCGGTGACCGAAGCACAGCCGGTCGCGGTTGAAGCAGCCCCGGTGGCTGAAGCCGCTCCGGTGATCGAAGCGAAGCCGGCGGCGGTCGAAGCTGCGCCGGTGGTTGAAGCCAAGCCGGAGATCGTTGAAGCCACTCCGATGGTTGAAGCCAATCCGGAGGCCGTTGAGGCTGCGCCGGTGGTTGAAGCCAAGCCGGTCGTCGAACCCGTCGTAGCCGCCGAACAGCCGGTCGCTCCGGTGGCGGTGGAAGCCGCGCCGATCGAAGCCGCTGCCCCGGTCGCCGAAGCGGTGGTGACGCCGTTGATCGACCCGGTCGCCGATGGCCATGCCGACGCTGCAGCCCAGGCTGCAGAAGCCAAGGCCGACGAAGAAGACGAAGAGACTGCCAAGCGCACGCCGCCGGCGAACTGATCGCTCTTTGATCGCATGAAAACGAAACGGCGGGGATCAATGATCCCCGCCGTTTTTGTTTGTGCCTCGGGCGCGTGCAGCGCTCTGGAAGAGGCCGACCTTGGTCGGCGCCGTTGTTGGAGCGGACGCGGACACGTCCGTGCCAACCAAGGTTGGCACCTACCGAAGCGTGCTCCGTCAGGGTTTCGGCGCGAACTGCAGACGGGTCCACACGCCGTAGTGGTCCGAGGCCCAGCGACCGCTGTCATCGGGCTGGTCGAACAGGAGCTTGGCCTCACGCGCGACCATCTCGTCCTGCTGGAAGAAGATGTGGTCGATCCGCGAGGGTGCCTGGTAGTAGTGCCGGTTCAATGTACTGACCCCGGCCAGGTCAGTGTTGACGTGCACGCTGCCGTAGCTGTCGCCGTAGTGGCTGCGCAGCTCGCTCAGGTCACCAGCATCCACCAGCGCATTGAAGTCGCCGGCGATCACCACCGGAGCACCGGCCGACGTTGCAGTGATGAAGCGCAGCAGGTCCTCGACCTGGCTGCGGCGGATGCGCTGCCCGCTCTCGTCACTGCGCTCGTTGAGGTGCGTGGCATAGACGTTCACCGGCGTGCCATCGACGTCGATGCGCAGGTGAGCAACCGTGCGGTAGTCGTCCAACGGCTGCAGCAGATGATCCCCCTGGGCGAGGATCGGCCGCCGCGTCAGCAGCGCATTGCCGTAGCGCTTGGGCGCCCCAACCGGATCGGTGGACACGAACACGTGCCTGTAGCCGAGTTGGCTGGCCAGCCATTGCGCCTGGTTGCGCACGTTGCGGCGCTGGATCACCTCCTGCAGGGCAACCGCATCCGGCTGCAGGCGCTTGAGTTCGGCCAGAATGGTGCGGCGCCGGCCCGGCCAGTCTTCGCGGTCATGATGCAGGTTGAAGGTGACCATGCTCATGCCCGGCGCGCTGGCAACGTCGGGCGCCGCGGTCGTGGCAGCCGGTTCGGCCGCCATCAACACGCCCGGCAATGCCAATGCAATGGCCAGCCCCAGGGCACGCACCGATGTGCGCACCCTCGCCCCCTGCTGCTTCATCGTTACTGTCCCTTGCGCTCGGCGCGGCGCACCGCGCTCGGCACTTCGATCTCGATCCGCGCCGGCAGCTGGTGCACGTGCAGTTCCTTGTTGATCCACTCGGCGGCTTCGCCGTTGACCGTCACCTCGCCCGGATCACCCGCGTACGGCCATGGCAGCACCACGCCCCCCACCGGCGGCACCAGGCCCGGCTGCACCTCCAGCACCAGCTGCTTGTCGCTGCGCTGCAGGCGGTAATTGAGCTGGCCCTGTGGCGTACGCAGGCCCTGCACCGCGACACCCTCACCCTGCAGCCACGCGCTCGGTACGCCGGCGGCCAGCACCAGCGCATCGTCCATGTCACGGTTGTAGGCGAACATGTCCAAGGCCGAGCGCACGAAGTCCGAGGCCACCCAGGCATGCGGCAGGTCACCGACGAAGAACGGCTTGCGCGGCGTGCGCGAGACCACTTCGGCCCACTGGTTCCAGGCCTGCGGTGCGCGGTCCTTGAAGAAGAACTCGGTGGCCTGCCAGGCGCGGTCGCGCCAGCCCAGGCGCACGAACGCGGCCACGTTGCGCCATTCGTACGGGGTGTAGTCCTTCCACTCGCGCTTGCCATCGCGCCGCGCGACGAACTCGTTCCAGTAGCGTTCGAAGGTCGCCTCCAGGGCCTGCTGCGGCAGTCGGCCCTGCTCGCCGCCAGGCGCCAGTGCGATCGTGGTCGAGGTCGCATCGAAATCGCCCAGCTCGGCCGAGCCCGGCAGGTAGTCGATGCTGTGCTGCTGCATCGCCGACAACAGCGAGGCCTGCAGGTCATCCCTGAACTGGTCGCGCGATTCGGCAATCTGCATCGCCTCGACCTTGCCCAGCTGGGTCGCCAGCAGCGCCGCGTCCTTGTAGCCGCGCAACGCCCAGAAGTTGTCCCAGTACGAGTGCATCGGCTTGGCCGAATAGCCTTCGTGGCTGATCGAGGCCGGCATCATCCCGTAGAACGCCGGGTTGCGCGCGCGGTTCTCTTCAGTGCGCTCGCTGGCGCGCAGCTGCTCCATGTAGGTGAAAGCGCCCTGCACGTGCGGCCACATCAGCTCGGTGAAGGTGCTGTCGCCGGTGTAACGCCCGTACTCGGCGATGCTGTAGATCAGCTCGCCATGGCTGTCGTTCTCCGGCACCGGATCACTGCCGCGCGCATCGACGCAGCACGGCACCTTGCCGTTCTCGAACTGGTACGGCGCATACCAGTTGATGTAGTCACGCACCGCATCGCTGCGGCCCATGCGCAGCAGGCCCTCGGAAATCATCGCGCCATCGCGGATCCAGCTGCGCGCATACGAACGCGTGCCCGGCTGCAGCCGCGGCCCGACCCGCGAGATCAGCATGTGCGCGACCGCCGTGCGCAGGGTGTCGACCAGCGGTTGGCCTGCAGCGGGCACCTGCAGCGAGACCACGCCCAGCTTCTTGCGCCATTGTTCGGCCACCTGCGCCTGCGCCTTGGCCACGTCCAGCGCCTGCGGCGCCCAGCCACCGGTCTGTGGCAGCACCACCGCCACCTCGCGGCTCTGGCCAGGCTCGAGCTTGATCGTATAGATCAACGCGCCCGACGCCATGCCGGTGCTGTCCTTCACCGCGGTCTCAGCCGGGTACTTGCCGTCCGCCAGATGCATCGCATCGAGCTTGCCATCGAACGTACTGGCAAAGCGCGCGTCCGGCACCTGCAGCGGGTAGATGCGCGGCTCACCGTTGACCCGCACCAGCTGCTCGCCCACATCCAGTGCATCGATGCGGCTGAAGCCACCGACGGTGTTGAGGAACTGCGTGGGCGGATTGACCTGCCACGGACGGATCGCCAGTGCCAGGGTGTATTCGTGTGCGACCTTGTCCGGATTGCTCAGCCGGTAGCGGCCGATCAGCTGCGCGCGCTCCGGCGTGCCCTGCACGAAGCCGGTCACCGCCAGGCCAACCTTTTCATGCACCCAATCGACGTTGGCGATCGGCAGGTAATGATCCTGCAGCGACTGGGTGATCGCCACCTTCGACCAGTCCAGCAGCTTGCCATCGAGGCGGATGAACGGTTCGATGCTGAAGCTGCCCTTGGCCGGCTCCAGTGCGCCGTCCTCGCTGATCAGCGCCTGTTCCTGGCCGCCATCGAGGCCGAGCAGGGTCCAGTACGGCTGCTCACCCACATAGGCACGTGGCAGCGAGCCGCGTGGCAGGTCGGCGGCGACCGAGGAGAGGAAAGCGTTCGGGGTGGCGGCAAAGGCCAGCGGCTTGAGCGTGATGTCACGGATGCCATAGCGCCAGTTCGGCCCGTCCTGCAGATCGAAGCGCACGTAGCGCGCATCGGTGTCCGGCAGCGCCAGCCAGTCGCGGCCACCGGCACCACTGGTCACTTCACGCACGGTACGCCAGTCACGGCCATCCTCGGAAGTGCGCACGGTATAGCGGCGGGCTTCCAGATTCGGCAGCCAGTCGATCACCGCACCGCCGATCTCGCGGCTCTTGTGCAGGTCCAGGCTGATGGTCTGCTGCTTGACGCCACCACTGATCCAGAACGTATCGCTCTTGCCGTCGATCATGCGGTCCTGCAGCGCGGTGGCGGTATCGGCAATCACCGATGGCACCAGCGCCGAATCATCCTGAGCTGGCAGGCCCTGCAGGGTCAGCTTGTCGAAGCACACCGTGCCGCGGCCGCCGACCTTGCTGTAGATCGTGAACTCGACCGCAGCACTGCGTGCCATCTCCTTCTCGGGCGAGGGACCCCACGCCTTGTCGATCTGGCGGCGGCGGTACTCGACCGGCGTCCACGCCCTGGGGAAGCTGTAGCCGGGCCGGTTGACCCACCAGACGTTGTCGCCACTGGTATCGATCAGCTTGAACTGCAGGTCGTTGCCCGGCGAATCACCGCGCAGCTGGAAACCGAAGCGGTAATTGACCGGGTATTCGATGTTCAGCGCGCGACGGATGCCGACGTAGCCGGAGACATCGTGGAAGTCATAGTCCAGGCACAGCGCGCGGCCACCACCGGCGCCGCTGACCGGCCGCAGCGAACCGCTGACCTGGTCGGACAGCACCAGCTTCCAGGCCGCGATGTCGTCGAAGTCGTCCAGCACCTTCGGTGCCGGCAGCGCCGGGGGTGCGGCGATCGCCAGGGAGGTCCACAACAGGCCCAGTCCAACGGCGATCGCTCGCTTCATCCCTTGACGCTCCCCAGCAACAGACCTTGGATGTAGTACCGCTGCAGCACCAGGAACAGCGCCAGCACCGGGACCACGGTGACCACCGCGCCGGCCATCATCATTTCCACGTCCATGATGTGCTCGCGCGAGAGGGTGGCCAGCGCCACCGGCAAAGTGTAGTGCTCCTGATCGGTCAACACGATCAACGGCCACATGAAATCGTTCCATGCCCCCATGAAGGTGAAGATCGCCAGGGTCACCAGCACGGGCTTGAGCATCGGCAGCACGATCTGGAAGAAGATGCGCAGCTCCCCTGCCCCGTCGATGCGGGCCGCTTCCAGCAGCTCGTCCGGAATCGAACGCGCGTACTGCCGCACCAGGAAGATGCCGAACACGCTGGCCAGCGCCGGCACGATCACGCCGCCGAAGCTGTTGACCAGGCCCAGCTGCTTCATCAGCAGGAACAGCGGCAGCATCGCCACCTGCGCCGGAATCACCAGCGCCGCCATCAGCACCTGGAACAGGCGCTCGCGGCCGACGAAGTTCAGCTTGGCGAAGGCATAGCCGGCCATCGTGTTGAGCAGCAGCGAACCCAGCGTGATACCGACCGACACCAGCAGGCTGTTGGCGAAGTTGCCGCCCATGCCGGTGCGCGCGAACAACTCATGGTAGTTGCGCGTGGTGATGCTCGATGGCAGCAGCGGCGGCGGGAAGTGGGTCGCCTCGCCCTGCGGCATGAACGAGACCGAGAGCATCCACAGCAGCGGCGCCAGGCTGACCAGGGCCAGCACCAGCAACGCACCATTGATCAACCACGGGTACCAGCGCGACTGGCCGATTTCACGACTCATACCAACTGCCTCTTGCGGCCGAAACGCAGCATCACGGTGGTCACCGCCAGGATGATCAGGAACAGCAGGAACGCCACTGCGGAGGCGCGCCCCAGGTTCCACCACTTGAAGCCTTCCTCGAACATGAAATACAGCACGCTGACGGTGCTCTGCAGTGGGTCGCCGCGGGTCATCACGTACGGTTCGGCGAACAGCTGGAAGTAGCCCGACACGGTGATCACGCCGACCACCAGCAGCACCGGGCCGAGCATCGGCAGGGTGATGTGCAGGAACTGCTTCCAGCGCGAAGCACCGTCGATACGGGCCGCCTCGTACAGGTCATGCGGGATGGCCTGCAGGCCGGCCAGGAAGATCACCATGTTGTAGCCGAAGTTCTTCCACACCGCGAACAGCATGATGGTCGGCATCGCCCAGTTGGGATCGCCCAGCCAGTCGATCGGACTGATGCCCAGATGGCCCAGGCCGTAGTTCACCAGGCCGTAGCTGGTATGGAACAGGTAGCGCCAGATCACCGCCACCGCCACCAGCGTGGTCACCACCGGCGCGAACAGGGCGGTGCGGAACAGCGCCTTGAAGCGTGCGGCCGGTGCATTCAGCAGCATCGCCGCACCCAGCGACACGCCAATCGACAACGGCACGCCGATCAACACGAAGTAGGTGGTGTTCCACAGCGACTTCCAGAACATCGGCGTCTGCAGCAGGTCGATGTAGTTGCCGAGGCCGACAAACCGCAGGTTGCTGCTGTCAGCCAGGGCATACAGGTCGAAGTCGGTCACGCTCAGCGCCAGCGCCGAAGCCACCGGCAGGCCGAAGAACACGCCCAGCACGATCAGCGAGGGACCGGCGAAAATCCAGCCGGCAAGCGAAGTACGTTTCATTGCGCGCTCCCGGCGGCCACGGCACTGCTCGATTGCGGCGACGGCACGCGCTGCTGCAGGCGTTGTTGTTCATGCATCCAGCGGCGCTTGGTCAGCACCTTGTCCACGCGCTGGTCCAGCTCTTCCACGGCCTTGTCCTGCGCCAGGCCACCACGCACCACCTTCTCGGTGACGATGCGCATTTCCTGCACGATGCGCTCCCACTCAAGCACCTTCGGCGTCGGCTTGACCCGCTCCAGCTGGTCACGGAACGCAGCGGCCAGAGGATCATTGGCCAGCGACGGTGCGTTCCAGGTACTGCGACGCGGCGGCAGGTCGCCGATGATGGAATGGAAGCGGGCCTGGATTTCCGGGCGCGACAGGAACTCGATCAGCCTCCAGGAGGCTTCCTTCTGCTGCGACTTGCGGAAGATCACCAGGCTGGTGCCACCGGCAATACCGGCGCCCGGACCGTCCGGACCCGGCAACGCGGCCGTGCCCCACTGCCCTTCCAGCTCCTTGGGCTGCAGCTTCTTGAACTCGCGGATGTTCCAGGGGCCGGAGATGTAGAACACATTGAAGCCACGGAAAAACTCGTCCCAGACGTTGGAGATCTGCGTCTCGGACATCTTCGGCGCCCAGCCCTGCTCGAACATGTTGGCGTAGAAGGCCAGCGTGCGGCGGAACCCCGGGCTGGCGAAATTGCCGCGCGTGTCATCGTCGCGCAGCAGCGGATCGGGCTGCTGCAGCGCCAGCGACAGCTGCTGCTCGAACTCGTTGATCGGCATCAGCACCGCATAGCGGTTCGGGCCCTGCATGCGCTTGATCGCCGCCATCTGTTCGTCCCACTCCTGCCACGTGCGCGGCGGGTGGTCGTAACCGGCCTTGGCCAGCAGATCCTTGCGGTAGAAGATCAGGCGCGTATCGACATACCACGGCACGCCCACCAGCTCGCCGTGGATCACATTGGTATCCCAGATGCCTTGGAAGTAGTCCTTCGGGTCGACCACGGCCGAGCGCTGCACGAACGGCTGCAGCGGCGTCAGCGCATCAAGCTCGGCGAACTCCGGTACCCAGGTGTTGCCCAGCTGGCACACGTCCGGCAGGCCGTCGGCGGCGAACGCGGTCAGCAGCTTCTCGTGCGCGGCCGTCCACGGGATGTTCTGCACATCCACCTTGATGCCCGGATTCTCGGCCTCGAACTCATGGATCAGCTCGCTGACCACCTCCGCCTCGCGGCCCATCGCCCAGAAACGTACGGTGGTGGTGCCCGGATCGGTACGGGCACAGCCGGCCACGGCCAATGCGGCCAAGGCAGGCAGCGCCCAGCGGCGCAGGCGGTCGATCCAGTTCGGCATCGGGTTACTTGCCCTGGCCTGTGGTGCGGTTGGCATTGTTCTTCTGTTCCTGCGCGGCAGCCGCGCGTGATTCGGCGATACCCACCGCGCGTGCCGCCGCGGCCTTTTCGTCTTTCTGCAGTTCCAGCGGCTGGAACGAACCTTCCGGTGCCAGCCAGCCACCACTGAACCCGGCCCGTTCCAGGCCCTTGCGGATGTACGGGTTCTTCTTCATGACTTCCCAGACGAAGTCATCGCGGTAGTTGGCGATCATGGTCAGGATCGGGCCCTGATCGATGGCGATGTAATCGCTGGCGACCCAGCCGCGATCCGGCACCAGGCGGCCGGTCTTGATCGGGATGTCGTAGTTGAAGCTGGGGTTGAATGAATCCAGGAAGCCGTAGCTGGAGTAGATGTAATCGCCAAAGCGCTTGTGCATCTCCAGCGTGGCCGGAATCACCTGCTCCGGCGCGAACACCACCGACGCGATCGCAGCGGTGGGAGCGATGGTGCCGTCATCGAAGTTCTCGCGCAGGCCGGCGCCGCGCGAGGAGTAATGGCGGAACTGGCGCTGCTCGCCGCGATAGTCCTGGGTGGTGTTCTGTGGTCCATCACTGGCGGTCAGGCCCCACACATTCTCGCCATACTCCTTCCACTGCATCGGGTTGGCGATGGCGTACTCGCGCTGGGCCAGTGCGGCCGAGCGGCTGTTGAGGAAGTAGGTGCTGCCGCGCTCGCGCATGTACGCATCCTGGATATCGCGGAAGTCGATCCAGACGTGGCTGTACTGGTGGCCGAACAGCGGGCCGAAGGACAGGTATTCCTGGCCCTGGTAGACGCCCCAGTCGTTGTCATAGGTACGCGTCCACACCGTCCACGCATCCGGGCTGACCGGGTGCGTCGGCGAGCCCAGGGCAAGGATGTAGACCATCATCGCCTCGTTGTAGCCCATCCAGTCGTGGTCGATGAAGCCGCTCTCGGGGAACCAGCCCATCGAGATCAGCGGTGCACGCTGCTGCAGCCACGGCCAGTCGACCTTCTTGTACAACGTGTCGGCGATCTGGCGGATCTCCTTCTCACGCGGATCGTCGCCGTCGTAGTACGACTGCGCGAACAGCACGCCCATCATCAGCAGCGCGGTATCCACCGAGGACAGCTCAACCCAGCTGTCGTAGCGACGCCCTTCCTGCATGTCCAGGAAGTGGTAGTAGAAGCCCTTGTAGCCGGCCTTGCCGGTGCGCTGCGGGCCCATCGGCACGTCGCGGAAGAACTTCAGCGTGGTCAGGGTGCGGTCGATCGCCTGGTTGCGGCTGACCCAGCCGTTCTCGATGCCGATCGGGTACGCGGTCAGTGCGAAGCCGACCGAGGCGATGCTGGCGAACGGCCGCGACGGATAGCGATCCGGGGTCAGGCCATTGATCTCGTTGGTGGTATCCCAGAAGAACTGGAAGGTACGACGCTCGATGTCATCGAACAACGGCGGCAGCACCGGCTTCATCGGCCGCGGCGGTGCGTCGGCCTCGATCAGGATCACCGGCGGCCGCGGCTTGGCAGGTTCCTGCTGGGCCGGCTGGCAGGCGGCCACGGCCAGGCTCAACGCTGCGGCGGACAACAGATGGCGTGCCTGCATGGCGCGATTTCTCCGGTGGTCTGATCGATGGGAAAGCATACCGTCCAATGATCTGAAATCGTTTACAAGATGCGTTCTGAAAAAACCACGAAAAACGTGGTTTGACACCGCGATCATTGCCCATGCCGCTGCCCCCTGGCCGGCAGCGGCATGGGCAATGGACCGGCGCGGGGCCGGCCATTGCCGTTTTCAAGCAGCCGATGCCGCCGGCGGAACGGCGGCATCGGGTCGTGCATCTACATCCGGGCTTAGAAGCGGAAGCCCACTTCGGCCTTGATCTGGCGCGGCGTACCGACGATGTCGCCGGTCTCGTTGTAGCTCGCGGTCAACTTGCCATTCTTGTAGTAGTTGTAGTTCGAGAAATTGTCGAAGTTGAACACGTTGATGATGTCGATACGCGCATACAGCTCGGTATCGCCCGGCATCTTGAACGTCTTCGTCGCCTGCAGGTCGACCGAGCGATAACCGAAGATCTTGCCACCCAGCAGGAACTTGCCGTTGCCACCCGGAACCGCCGCCATCGGGGTCGGCAGGTCGAAGCCATTGGCCTGCGGCACGCCGTACCAGTCGTTGATCGCGGTCGGGGTGGCCAGGGTGATCTTGCCACCGAAGGTGATGCCCCAGAAGCCCGCATACGAACCGGTCACCACCAGGCGGTGACGCGGCGCGCCGTTGGAGCGGATGGTCGGATAATCACCGATCACGCCACGGTCGAACGCGTAGTGCTCGTTGATGTCACGGTTGTGGCGGGCGGTGGTCCAGGTATAGGCGATGGAGGTGCCCCAGCCGCTTTCTTGGGTGAACGGCTTCTGCGCCGACAACAGGATCTGGGTAGCACGGGTCTTGATGCCCTGCTGGCCGATGATCAGGCTGCCGAAGCCCGGCACGTTGCAGCTCCACGCCTGGCCCAGACCGGCTTCGGTGCCACCGCACAGACGCGGATCGTCGAAGAAGTTGCCGGTCGGGTAGCGATTACCCAGGGTGAAGGCGAAGCCGTCATAGGTGAGCGTGCGCGAGATGGTGGCGTCGGTCAGCCAGTCGCCGATCTGATTGCTCATGCCCAGGCTGAACTGGTCAGCGTAGGGGACCTTCAGATTGTTGTTCAGCAGGTCGACTTCCAGGCCGGCATTGCTGGTCGAACCGACCAGGCTCTGGAGGTTGCCGATACCGTTGAGCAGATTCGGGTTCCAGTCATAGCACGCGGCGTTGCCCTGGAAGCACTGACCGGTTGCCGGATTGCGGAAGTAGATCGTCGGCTGCGGCAGGGCCAGCTTGGTGGTTTCCAGCTGCAGGTAGTCGAACAGGTCGCGGTCGTAGGAACGACCGGCACCGCCGTGGATCACGTGCTGCTCGTCGGCATTGATGTCATACGAGAAACCCAGACGCGGCTGCCAGGCATTCTTGAATGCCTTGCGGTTGTGGCCGTTGCTGATGTAATCGTTGATGTTCAGGCCGCTCAGCGCCAGCGTGTCGGCGTAGCTCTGGCCAGCGGCGGCACGCGGATCCTGCGCGAACAGCGCATTGACCACTTCCGGCGGGGTCACGAAGTCCAGATAGGACGGGTTCTTCTCGTAGTCCCAGCGCAGGCCGAGGTTCAGCTGCAGATGGTCGTTGACCTGCCAGTCATCCTGGATGAACAGACCGATCTGCTTCACCTTCGAGCGCACTTCGCCAGACACGCCGGACACGCCGGTGACCGGCTTCACGAACTGTGCCTTGTACGGGATGCTGTCCGGGAAGGTCGGGTTGTCGATGGTGTAGTAGAACTGCGGATTGATCTGCGCCGCATCGGAGGCGTACAGGTCGATCTGCTTGTACTTGGCACCCATCTTGATGGTGTGGTCGCCCGCCCACTCGATGCCATCCAGGGTCAGGTTGTCTTCGATCGACCAGCCCTTCTGGCCCTTCACCTGCGACGACATTGCCGAGGAACCACCGATCGAGACGATGGCGCGCTCCTCGCTCTTGCCGTCCGGCGCGGTGTAGTTGAAACCGTTGCCCATGCTCAGCGGCTTGGGATTGTTGAACGAGTCCTCGTGGGTAACCATCAGCTCGTTGTAGTAACGCTCACCGCTGTGGTTCCAGCGCAGCGCGTAACGACGGTCAGTGTTCTTGGTTTCCTTGCCGTGCATCGGCGCGGTCTGGTCCGAGAACTGCTGCTGGGTTTCATCACGGTCCTGGAAGGTCAGTTCCAGGCGATCGTTGTCGGTCGGCTCGAAGTCGACCTTGGCGAAGATCAGGTCCTGCTGGAACGGCTGGCTGGCCGGGCCCAGGCCGGCCTGGGCATCAGCCGGGACGCGGTTGGCCTTGTTGGTCACCGCACCATGCGGTGCGATGGTCACCGGCAGATCGAAGCGCTTTGCTTCATAGGTCACGAAGAAGTGGGCCTTGTCCTTGACGATCGGGCCGCCCAGGGCGAAGCCGTATTCCTTCTCGGCCGAATCCTCCTTGCCCTTGCCCGGCTGACGCTCGGCCGGGGTCATCGCGCGCATGCTGTCGTTGGTATAACGGTAGAAGGTTTCACCCTTGAACTCGTTGGTACCCGACTTGGTCGCGGCCGTGACCGCTGCACTGGACACCTGGCCGTACTCGGCCTTGTAGTTGCCGGTGATGACCTTGTACTCGCCGATGGCCAGCTGCGGGAACGGGTTACCGGCACTGCCGGACTGACCGGCCACGCCGCCGCCCTTGACGTAGCTCTTCTGGCCCACACCGTCGATGTAGACGTTGGTGCCGTCGGAGTTGGTGGCACCGCCGCGCAGCGAGGTGTTGCCCTTGGCATCGCGGGTGAAGATCATGCCCGGCACCGCGTCGGCGAACTCCAGGAAGTTGCGCGAGACCTGCGGGGTGGTCTGGATCTGCTGCAGGCTGACGGTCTTGCCGACTTCGGACGTGCGCACTTCCTGCAGCAGGGTCGGCGCGACGACGTTGACGGTGTCCAGGTTGGTGGCCGCGGTCGAACCCGGGGTGCTGCTGGCAGCGCCGGCAAAGTTCAGCGTCGCGGTCGAGGCCACGGTGACGGTGACCTTCTGCGACTGGCCGTTGGCGACCACGTCGTAGGTGCCTGGGTCCAGGCCCATCAGCGAGTAGCTGCCGTCGGCGCGGACGGTGCCGCGACGGACGGTGCCGGTGGCGACGTTGGTGGCGGTCACTTCGGCGCCGGCCTGGGCGCCGGATACCTGGCCGCGCAGGCTGGCATTGGCCGACTGCGCCATGACGTTCGGAGCGGCGGCCAGCATCAGGCAGCTGACCAGTGCGGTGCTCAGCAGCCGGCGTGCCGGCGTGCGGAAGGTGGTGTGCATCATCAACTCAATCTCCGGGTGGCGGTAACCGCTCGCGCGGTCCCTGCGATCAATCAAAAAAGAAGGAACGCCTCTGGCTTCAACGGCCCGATGGCGGAGTGGTGGAATCGCGAACTATCAAGCGGGGAACCAGGGTCTGCTTGTCCCCTGTCCCGTCCGTGGAGGTGCCGTCCATCAACTGCAGCAGGCGCGTCATGGCCCGGTCGCCGAGCTCGGCGATGCTGACCTGCATGGTGGTCAGCGACGGGTGGACGAAACGCGCCAGTGGAATATCATCGAAACCCGCCAGGGCCACATCGGCCGGGACACGGACCCCTGCCTGCGTGAACGCATACAGGCAGCCCAGCGCCATCATGTCGTTGGCGGCGAACACGGCATCAGGCAGCGCTCCGGCTGCCAGCAACTCCTGACCGGCGCGATGGCCGGAAGCTTCGTCGAAATCACCGGGCAGCTCGATGCCTTCGGCGCCACCGCCAAAAGCCGCCAGCGCGTCACGGAAGCCGCGCAGGCGCTCGCGCGCGTCGAAGTTGAGATCCGGGCCAGAAATGAAAGCGATGCGACGGTGGCCAGCGTCAAGCAGATGACGGGTCATCGCCATCGCACCGGCGTGGTCGTCGATGCTCAGCACCGGGTGGTCCTGCCCGGGAAGATAGGTGTTGATCAACACCGTCGGCAACGACTGCGGCAGGTTGTCGGTCAGGAAGCCCGGGCTCTCGGCATAGGGCGAGAGCACCAGCAGGCCGTCGACGCGGCCGCGCATGGCGCGCAGGGCCGCACCCTGCTGCTCCTGGTCACCGTGGTAGCTGGACACCAGCAGGTGCTGGCGGCGGCTACGGGCGACATTGTCGATGCCACGCATCAGCTCGGAGAAGAATTCGCCGTACAGGTCCGGCAACACCACGCCCACCGTATTGGTGCGGCGGCTGCTCAGGCTGCGGGCGGCGGCGTGCGGGGTGTAACGCAGCCGTGCGGCGACCTCCAGCACAAGCTGGCGGACCGGTTCGGCGACATTTTCATGCCCGTTGAGCGCGCGGGAAACCGTGGCCACGGAGACCCGGGCTTCGCGTGCGACGTCTTTGATTGTGATAGCTGCCTTGTTCACGAAGCCGCCCTCCACGGCTTGGACCTACCAGCATTGGCGCGGAATGTAAGCGTTTCCATCTGGGCTTGTAAACAGTCCGTTAGGCGAATGTCCCGAAATGGACATGGAAATCTGTCTGCAGCGAGCCCCCGCGGGGACCCGCCAGGACAGCGTGGGACAAAGGCTCAGCCCTGTTCTGACGGGGTCTGCGCGCGGATGGACAACGCGTGGATGTCGGTCTCCATCATCGCCCCCAGCGCGGCGTACACCGCGCGATGCCGGGCCAGCGGGCCCAGTCCGGCAAAGCGTTCACTCACCACATGCACGTTGAAATGGCCGCGGCCATCGCGCGCACCGGCATGGCCTGCGTGGCGATGGCTGTCGTCTTCGATCTCGAGCACGCTCGGCGCCAGGGCATGCTGCAGCGCATCACGCATTCGCGAGATCCGTTCCGCGCTCACGGCAACACCTTGCGAAACGGTCGCACCTGCACGCGGGTGTAGACGCCGGCGGCCACGTACGGGTCGGCGTCGGCCCAGGCCTGGGCCTGCAGCAGCGACTCGAACTGCGCGATCACCACCGAGCCGCTGAAACCGGCCGGGCCCGGGTCTTCACTGTCCACCGCCGGGCACGGGCCGGCCAGCAGCAGGCGTCCCTCGTCGCGCAGCGCGTGCAACCGCGCCAGGTGTTCCGGCCGCGCCTGCAGCCGCTGCGCCAGCACATCCTGGCCGTCATACCCTTCGATCACATACCACACCGGCATTTCCTCGCTTGCGTTGTCGGGTCCGCAGATTCTAGCCAATGCGGCCCCTGCCCCGGCCCGGCTGGACACTGGCGCGACAAAGGCTTACCCTAGACTCCATTGCACGTGGCTGGATGCAGCAGCCCGTCGGTTTTTGCGGCCAACGCAGCCCCCGACGACCGTCCCGCTGCTTCAAACCGGTCCACCTGGCCGGGCCACGTAGACGACCTCCCCGTAGTTCCGTCGCCGCCGTTTCCTGCGGCGCGTCCTGCTGTTTGATATGTGTGGAATCGCGCCGATCCCGGCGTGTCTGGTGCCCTGGGGCTCCGTGGCGTTGGCCCGGCGAACCCGGTGCCGCGACTGGTCCGTTGCAATCCTGATGTCCATTAGATGACTTCCGAACTCGCGCTCGACGCGAACCCGCCAACCCGGCCGCCCGCCCCACAGCAGCAGGAAATGCCGCTGGCCGTGGTGCATGGGCAACCGGTCCTGCAGATTCCGCAGGACCTGTACATTCCGCCGGACGCGCTGGAAGTCATCCTGGATGCCTTCGAAGGCCCGCTGGACCTGCTGCTGTACCTGATCCGCCGCCAGAACCTGGATGTCCTGGACATTCCCGTTGCCGAGATCACCCGGCAGTACGTGGAATACATCACCGTGATGCGCGAGCTGCGCTTCGAGCTGGCCGCCGAGTACCTGGTGATGGCGGCGATCCTGGCCGAAGTGAAGTCGCGCATGCTGCTGCCACGCCCGGTCAGCGAGGAAGGCGATGAGGCCGACCCGCGCGCCGAGCTGGTGCGCCGGCTGCAGGAGTACGAACGCTTCAAGCAGGCCGCCGAGGACATCGACGCCCTGCCCCGCCAGGATCGCGACACGACGGTGGCGCATGCCTTCATGCCCGAACGCGCTACGGTGAAGCTGCCGCCGCCGGTGGACCTGAAGGAGATGCTGCTGGCCCTGCACGACGTGCTCAAGCGCGCCGAGCTGTTCAGCGGTCACGCCATCAAGCGTGAGGCACTGAGCGTGCGGCAACGCATGGGCGAAGTGCTGGGACGCCTGGAAGATGGCAAGTTCTATCGTTTTGAAGGGCTGTTCACGGCCGAAGAAGGCAAGCTGGGCGTGCTGGTCACGTTCCTGGCGGTGCTGGAACTGGCCAAGGAACAGCTGCTGGACATCGTCCAGGAAGAACCGCTGGCGCCGATCTACGTGAAATCGCTGGCCGCCGGCAACACCAATGCCCCGCTGCAGTTCAGCAGCGAGTTCGACGACAACGACGCCGCCAATGCAGACGAGTGAGCGCTGACTGCCGATGGATCAACTGCTGATCAACCGCATTGTCGAGGGTGCCTTGCTGGCCTCCAGTCAGCCGCTCACCCTGGCCCAGCTGAAGGACCTGTTCCCGGAAGAGGAACCGGCACCGCCGGGCAGCATCGAACGCGCGCTGGAACGCCTGCGCGAAGCCTGCGAAGGCCGCGGCGTGGAACTGGTCGAGGTCGCCTCCGGCTTCCGCTACCAGGTGACCGGCGAAGTGCATGGCTGGATCAGCCGGCTGTGGACCGAACGCAAGACCCGTTACACCCGCGCCACCCTGGAAACCCTGGCGCTGATCGCCTACCGGCAACCGATCACCCGCGGCGAGATCGAGCAGGTACGCGGCGTGGCGGTCAGCAGCAACATCATCCAGGCGCTGGAAGAACGCGAGTGGATCCGCGTGGTCGGCCACCGCGATGTGCCCGGCAAGCCTGCGCTGTTCGGCACCACCAAGGGCTTTCTGGATTATTTCGGCCTGAAGCGATTGGATGAGCTGCCACCTCTGTCGGAACTGAAGGACCTGGGCGAGCTGGAACCCCAGCTGTCCCTGGACCGCGATGCGCCAGCAGCAGCAAGCGCCGACGGTCCTGACATCTCGGCCGGCGACGAAGGCGCTGCCGCGAACGATGATGCCGGCCTGGCCGGCAGTGACACCCCCGATTCCGCCGACGCAGCTCCTGCGGCGGCTATGGATGAGCAAGCACCTTCGCCCCTCGATGATGGGCACCCCGATTCCGCGCCGGGCGAGCGCGCGGTGCCAGTGAACGAACGCGAAGACAACGCCGTCGCGATGACGACCGTGGCTGTTGACCAAGCCGATTCCGAACCAGAGGCCGACCTCGAAACCGTCGGCCGGAGCAAAACTGATGAGTGACACCCCCCGTAACAAGCTCTCGCTGAAGCGCGAAGCCACCTCCGAACAGTTCAAGCTGGAAGAGCGCCTGCACAAGGTGCTGGCCCAGGCCGGCCTCGGCTCGCGCCGCGCGCTGGAACAGCGCATCGCCGAAGGCCTGGTCAAGGTCAACGGTGAAGTCGCGCAGACCGGCATGTCGGTCAAGAGTGGCGACAAGATCGAGCTGGATGGCCGTGGCTTCGTCGCCACCGCCCTGGCCGAGCCGTCGCGCGTGCTGGTCTACAACAAGCCGGAAGGCGAAGTGACCACCCGCGATGATCCGGAAGGCCGCCCCACCGTATTCGAATCGCTGCCACCGCTGAAGGGCGCGCGCTGGATCGCGATCGGCCGCTTGGACATCAACACCACCGGCCTGCTGCTGGCCACCACCGACGGTGAACTGGCCAACGCCATGATGCACCCGTCGTTCGAGGTCGAGCGCGAATACGTGGTCCGCGTGCGTGCGCCGGAAGGCGAGGAAAAGGTCTCCGACGCCATCGTCGACCGCCTCACCCGTGGCGTGGCACTGGAAGACGGCCCGGCCAAGTTCGACGAGATCGAACGCATCGGCGGCACCGACTCGCACGACTGGTTCCGCGTCGTGGTGAAGGAAGGCCGCAACCGCGAAGTGCGCCGCCTGTGGGAATCGCAGGGCTGCCAGGTCAGCCGCCTGAAGCGCACCCGCTACGGCAAGGTGAGCCTGCCGCGCGAACTGGCCCGCGGCCATTCGGTGGAACTGGGCACCACGCAGGTTGAAGCCCTGCGCGCGCAGCTGAAGCTGGAAGAAGGCGCGCCGTCGGCACTGACGCTGCAGCCGGTGATCGGCCAGCGCCGCGCCGCCAAGACCACCGTGCGCGTGCGCGAAGGTGGCCGCGGCAACGCCTACGTCAACGGCCACAACACCGCCGACGAGGGCCGCGAGCTGCGTCGTTTCGATAACGTCCGCGAAGACCGCGGCCGTGGTCGCGGCGGCAAGGGCGGCGGCTTCAAGGGTGGCCTGACGGTCAGCGGTGAAGCGGCAGCCAAGCAGTCGCAGAAGCCGTTCAAGCAGCGCGCCCAGAAGAACGACCGTTCGCTGCCGGAAGGCAACCCGGCCGCGTTCCGCACCTGGTACGTGCCGGATGGCGTGAGCACCGGCCCGAGCGGCCATCGCAATGCCGGCCCGGGCGCACGTGGCCCCGGTGCCCGTGGTCCGGGTGCAGGCGGCCAGGGCCGTCCGTATGGCAAGCCGAAGGGTCCGGGCGCAGGCGCCGGTGGCGGCCAGGGCCGTGGCGGTTTCGGCGGTGAAGGCCGTGGCGGCGCAGGCGGCCAGGGTCGTCCGGCCGGTGCGGGCAACCGCTCGCAGGGCCAGGGCAACAAGCACCCGTACGGCCATCCGGGCAATGCCCCGAGCTTCCCGTCCGACCACGCCACGCCGGGCTTCAACCCGTATGGCAGCCCGAAGCCGGCACAGGGCGCCCGTCCGGGCGGCCGCGGTCCGGGCGGCGGCAACCGCGGTCCGGGCGGTAATCGCGGCCCGGGTGGTCCGGGTAGCAACCGTGGCCCGGGTGGCCCCGGCGGCAACCGCGGTCCGGGCGGCCCGCGCCGCAGCGGCCCGCGCGGCGGCTGATCACCGGCACGCCTGAAATGAAAAACCCCGGCGCAGGCCGGGGTTTTTCGTTGAAAAGGGGACGGAAGGGATTAAGTCGTTTTTGCCACGGCCTGTGTCGAAGAGGCGAAAGCGACTTAATCCCTTCCGTTCCCTTTTGCGTGGCGCTGGAACGCGGCGGGCGTGGTGCCGGTCATGCTGCGGAAGAAGGCGATGAACGGGCTCTCGGCGGAGAAGCCGGTGTCCTGCGCCACATGCGCGACGCGATGACCCAGCAGCAGCAACTCCATGGCCCGCATCAGTCGCCATTGCTGGCGCCAGGCCTGGTAGCTCATGCCGGTATCACGCTGCATCAACCGGCCGACGGTACGCGCGCTCAGGCCCGTGCGCGCGGCCAGCTCCCCCAGTTCGGGCGGCAGCTGCTCGGCCAGCGGCAGGCAACGTGCGATCCGCGGATCACGCGGTAAAGGCAGGTCCATCGGCGCCACCGGTGCAGCGGCGATTTCCAGCACGCACAACGCCAGTTGATGGTGCGCGCGCGGCGACTGCCAGTCATGGTCGAACGGCGCCTGCGCGATCGGCTCCAGCAAGGCCTGCAGCAGCGGACCGACGCCGATGATCGCCGGCTGCCGGGGCAGCTGGGCCGACAGGGTGGCGTCGAAGTACAACGAACGGTAGTCGACTGCCTGGCGCATCTGCGCACGATGGCGCAGCCCACCCGGAATCCACGCCGCGCGCGCGGGCGGCAACAGGCTGACGCGGTCACCGTAGGTCAGGCGCGTACAGCCCTGCCGGGTGTACAGCAGCTGCGCGCGTGCATGCTGGTGCCAACCCGAGTCGTGATCCGCCAGTGAGGCCGCGATCCCCAGCACCGGAGCGCTCCAGGCATCGGCATCGAAGTGCGCGTCCGGCTGCAACCAGGCCATGTCCTATTTTATACATTTGATGACAGGACAGACAGGGTGCGCCATTGCGGGCGCGACCACAATGCGCGGCCCTGTTCCTGGAGCGCCCGCATGTCGCGCCGCCTGTTGTTGCTCGCCATTGCACTGCTGATGTTTCCGCAGCTGGCACAGACCCTGTACAGCCCGGCCCTGGCGGATCTGGCCGAACGCTTCGCCCTGCCGCCGAGTGCCGCCAGCCAGGCCATGAGCCTGTACCTGTTCGGCTTCGCTGCAGGCGTGCTGCTGTGGGGGCGCCTGGCCGATCGTATCGGTCGTCGCCCCGCCCTTCTCTGTGGCCTCGGCGTCTTCGGAGCAGCTGCACTGGGCGGGCTGATGGCTGGCAGCTTCGGCCAGGTGCTGCTGGCCCAGGCGTTGGCCGCAGTCGGCGCCGCCGCCGCTTCGGTGGTGACCCAGACCGTGCTGCGCGACCATCTGCAGGGTCCAGCGTTGGCGCAGGCATTCTCCTGGATCGGCATGGCCCTGGCCCTGAGCCCGGCCATCGGCCTTGCACTGGGCACGCTGCTGGTCGCCGCCCATGGCTATGCCGGCGTACAGTCCGGCCTGCTGCTGGTTGCTGCCTTGCTGGCAGTCGCATGCCTGGCTGGCCTGCGCGAAAGCCGTCCTGCACATATCCCGCACACGCCCATGCTGCCGCTGCTGCGGGAACTGCTGCGCGATCGCTGGATCTGGTCACACGCGTTGCTGGTGATGGCCTTCAACGTGGCGATGTACAGCTGGTATGTGCTCGGCCCCTTCGTGTTTGCGCGCCTGCACTGGCCAGCCACCTGGTTCGGCGCCAGCGGCGCGGTGCTGGCACTGGGCTCGGCACTGGGCGCGTGGGGCAATGGCCGCCTGCTGCGTGCAGGCGTTGCCACAACCACGCGCATCCGCATCGCCGCAGGACTGGTTCTGACGGGAGGCCTGCTGGCCGCGCTGCTGCATGATCACCCTGCCCTGGTCGCGGCGATGGTGCCGGTGGTGACGGGCTTCGGCCTTGCCATTCCCAATGTGCTCGGCCAGGCCTTGCGCGGCTATCCACACTGTCTCGGCAGCGCAGGCGCGCTGTTCGGCCTGCTCTACTACCTGCTGATCGGTGCGGCAATGGCGCTGGTCGGTGCAGTGCAGCTTCTGGCACCGACCCTCATCGTGTGCGGCCTGCTGGCCTTGTGGCTGCAGCGGCAGCGTCCCGCTGCAGCCTAGGAATTGCTGCAAAAGCAGCGCACTGTGCGCGCCTTCCGGGAACGGCTTTGATTCCCTGGCTATCGTGCGCGCTCTCCCACAAAAGGCAGATGCTCATGATCACCATCACCGCCGAACAGGCCCGCGCCAACGTCGATGCCGCCAAGCGCCCGATCGAACTGTTCTACCGCGATCTCGACAACGCCATCCAGATCGGCTCGGAAAATGGCCGCCGCTACGTCGTGTTCGGCTTCAGCCAGGTGATGGCCAGCGAGCAGCTCGTCGAAGACGTGGTCGCACAGCTGCTGAAGAATGGTTTCGGTGTTGAACGGTTGTTGAGCGATTCCGAACAGCACTACATCCGCATCAACTGGGGAACTGCCGCGCCGTCGCGCCTCAGCGCCGACTGAGGGTGAACGCGGTGCCGTCCACGCCCAGGTCCCAGCCCTTGCCGGTACCGGACAGGGCCAGCGAGATGTCGCCCTTGGTCATCACCTGCGCGTTGCTGGACTTCACCGCACCGGCATGCGCGCCGACCGAGGCGTAAGTGCCCAGCAGCTCGTTGACGCTGACCGCGCCGGTGAAGCTGCCACGCCCGTTGGTGATCTTCGACTTGCCGACGGTCAGGCCGCCCCCCTTCATCTGGATGCGCACCGGCAGGCTGGCGCCGTTGCTGCAGGTGACCGTGCCATTACCGGATGCGGTCTTGTAGATCAACGACCAGCCGGACAGGTTGTAGCGCAGCTCGCAATCGAGGTTGCCGGCAGCGTGCGCGGCGGGGGCCAACGCTGCGGCGGACAGCGCCAGCAGCAGGGCGAAGGGCTTGTTCATGGCGGGACTTCCAGTTCGGTCGGACTGGCGGCGAATCTAACAGCGCGCACGTGCACGTTGAATGCAGGCGCGCGCGCTGGTGCGGCGGCGTTCAGGCCGTCGCTCAGGCCTGCTCGTCCAGATGGAAGGCATCGGCATCAAGCATGGCCGGGAAGCGCGCGCGGTGTGCTGCCAGCGCCTCGGCCGAGACGGTGGTGGTGACCACCTGTTCGCGTTCACGGATCTCCACCTGCGGTTGGCCGAGGAAATCCAGCACCGCGCTGTCGCCGGTGTAATGCAGCTGGTTGCCATCGACGCCGACACGGTTCACCGCAGCAACGAAGCACAGGTTCTCGATCGCACGTGCACGCAGCAGTGTCTTCCACGCATAGGCGCGTGCCGACGGCCAGTTGGCAACGAAGATCTGCAGGTCGAAATCCAGCTGCTGCGGACGCTCCACGTTGTAGCGGTTGCGGCAGAACACCGGGAAACGCAGGTCGTAGCAGACCTGCGGATTGATCCGCCAGCCCTTCCATTCCACGCTCAGGCGGTCGCGACCGGCAGCATAGCGCTCGTGCTCGCCGCCGTAACGGAACAGGTGGCGCTTGTCGTAGTACTCCAGGTTGCCATCGGGCGTGGCGAACAGCAGGCGGTTGTAGACGCCTTCGCCATCACGCAACTGCACGCTGCCGATCACCGCCGCGTTCAAGGCCCTGGCCTGCTCGCGCACCCAGGCCACGGTCGGGCCGTCCATGCCTTCGGCCTGGGCGATGGCGTCGTTGGAGAAGCCACTGGTGAAGGTCTCCGGCAGGATCACCAAGTCGGTGGTGCCGGCCAGCGGTGCCAGCAGTGCGCCGTAGTACTCACGGTTGCCCGCCGGATCATGCCAGCGGGTGTCGCCCTGGACGAGGGAAATGCGCAGGTCCTGCATGGTCACTGCTCCGCTCAAAGAAGGCGCAGGCGTTCGATCGCCGCGTCCATGGTCGCTTCATTCTTGGCGAAGCACAGGCGCACCAGTCGCTGGCCGGCCGGCGGATTCTCGTAGAACGGCGACAGCGGGATGGCGGTCACGCCCTTCTCGATGGTCAGCCACTTCACGAACTCGTGGTCCGGCAGGTCGCTGATGGCCGAGTAATCGACCAGCTGGAAGTAGCCGCCGGGGACCGGCAGCGCCTTCAGGCGGGTGCTGGCCAGCTGCTCGCGGAAACGGTCGCGCTTGGCCTGGTAGAACGCGCCCAGCTCGAGGTGGTGTTCGGGCTCATCGCGGATCATCGCAGCGAAGCCGTACTGTGCCGGGCCGAAGCTGGTGAAAGTGTTGTACTGGTGCACCTTGCGGAACTCGGCGGTCAGCGCCGGCGGCGCGATTGCGTATCCGATCTTCCAGCCGGTGCAGTGGTAAGTCTTGCCGAAGCTGGAGATGACGAACGCGCGCTCGCGCAGCTCCGGGTAGCGCAGCGCCGATTCATGGCGACGGCCGTCATAGATGATGTGCTCATACACCTCATCGGAGATCAGGTAGATCTGCGTGCCGCGCAGCAGCTCGGCCAGCGCCTGCATGTCCTGCGCCGACAGCATCGCGCCGGACGGGTTGTGCGGGGTGTTGACGATCAGCATGCGGGTGCGCGGGGTGATCGCCGCACGCACGCGGTCCCAGTCGACGGCAAAGGTCTGCGGATCCAGCGACACATGCACGGCCTTGGCGCCGGCCAGGTCGATCGCCGGCTCATAGCAGTCATACGCCGGGTCGAGCACGATCACTTCCTCGCCGGCACGCACCACGGCGTGGATGGCGTTGAAGATGGCCTCGGTACCGCCACTGGTGACGGTGATCTCGCTGTCCGCATCGACCTGCGCGCCGTAGCAGTCCAGCGCCTTCTGCGCGATGGCCTGGCGCAGCGGCGCCACGCCGGTCATCGGCGGGTACTGGTTCAGCCCGGCGGCCATCGCCTTGGCCGTCTCATCGATCAGGCGCTGCGGCGCGGAAAAGTCCGGGAAACCCTGGCCCAGGTTGACCGCGCCGTGTTCGGCGGCGAGCTGGGACATCACGGTGAAGATCGTGGTACCGACCTTGGGCAGCTTGGTGTTGGGTTGCATCGGCCTGGAATCTGGGGGAACGAGGCCCAGAAGTGTACGAAATCCACGCTGCGACTGTGGGTTCAGCCGGTAGCGCCGGGCCATGCCCGGCGGCTCTTTGCATATGCCTTGCGGCCGCCGGGCATCGCCCGGCGCTACCGGGACAGCATTCACCGCTACAATTGCCGCCGCACTCCGGCATGAAGACCCCTGCCCCTTGAACACCCCTGCATTGCTGGCCGCCAGCGGCCTGAGCTTCTCCCGCAATGACGAGCCGGTGTTCGGCCCGCTGGACTTCCATGTGGACGCCGGCGAAGCCCTGCTGGTGCAGGGCGGCAACGGCGCCGGCAAGACCACCCTGTTGCGCGTGCTGGCCGGCCTGGCCCGGCCCGGTGCCGGGCAGGTGCAGATCGATGGCCGACCGGCCGGCAATGCCGAGCGCGCGCGCTATGTCGCCTACCTCAGCCACCTGCCCGCATTGAAGCCCGATCTGGACACGCTGGAGAACCTGCACTTCCTGTGTGGCCTGCACGGCCGCCGTGCGCGGCAGATGCCCGGCAACGCGCTGGCCATCGTCGGCCTGGCCGGTTATGAGGACACCCTTGTTCGGCATCTGTCCGCCGGGCAGAAGCGGCGGCTGGCACTGGCACGCATCTGGCTGTCACCGGCGCCGCTGTGGCTGCTCGACGAACCCTATGCCAACCTCGACCTGGAGGGCATCACCCTGGTCAACCGGATGATTTCCGCACACCTGCGCGCCGGTGGCGCGGCACTGGTCACCACCCATGGCGCCTATGCCGCACCGCCGGTGCGTACCCGCCAGCTCGACCTCGGCGGTGCCGCATGATCGCGCCAGGCACCGAACCGGGCCTGTGGCAGACCGCGGGCGCCCTGCTCAAGCGCGACCTGCGCCTGCTCTGGCGCCGCCGCGGCGATGCGCTGCAGCCGCTGCTGTTCGCGGTGCTGGTGGTGGTGCTGTTCGCGCTGGCGCAGGGTCGCGAGCCGCAACTGCTGGCCGCCACCGCAGGCGCAGTGCTGTGGCTTGCGGTGCTGCTGGCCGGGCAGCTGTCGCTGGATTCACTGTTCCGCTCCGATGCCGAAGACGGCTCGCTGGAACAATGGCTGCTGGCGCCGGTGCCGCTGGCCTGGCTGGTGCTGGTGCGCGTGCTGCTGCACTGGGCCACCACCGCCCTGCCGTTGATCGTGGTCAGTCCGCTGCTGGCCGAAATGCTGCATCTGCCGCATGACCAGCTGCCGATGTTGCTGGCATCGTTGCTGCTGGGAACGCCGTTGCTGAGCCTGATTGGTGGCGTGGTCGCCGCGCTGACCGTAGGCATCCGACGCTCTGGTATTCTCGTGGCGTTGCTGTCGCTGCCGCTGTACGTGCCGGTGCTGGTGTTCGGCGCAGGCAGTCTGGCGGCAGCCGGACGCGGACAGGATCCGGTCGGTGCGCTGCTGATGCTGGGCGCCGGCCTGCTGGTCGCGCTGGTGCTGGCGCCGTTGGCCACCGCCGCTGCAATACGTATTTCTCTGAGTTGACCGAGCTGAGAGCCAATCCACCCCTGCTGGATAGCCGCCACGCATGAATCCGATTGTCCGCTGGTTCCACCAACTCGGTTCGCCCCCCACGTTCGACCGATTCGCTGCCCGCTGGTCGCGGGTGTTCTACCTCGCGGCGGTGCCGGTGCTGCTGGTCGGCATGTGGCAGGCGCTGCTGGTGATGCCGCCGGAAGCCAAGCAGCTGGACAGCTTCCGCATCCTCTACATCCACGTGCCCAGTGCCTGGATGAGCCTGTTCGTGTTCGCGCTGATGGCGCTGTATGCCGCCATCGCCCTGATTTGGCGGATCAAGGTCTGCGAGATCCTGGCCATGGCCTGTGCGCCGATGGGCGCCGGCTTCACCCTGATCACCCTGCTGACCGGCAGCATCTGGGGCAAGGGTACCTGGGGTACCTGGTGGGACTGGGACCCGCGCATGACCAGTGAACTGGTGCTGCTGTTCCTGTACCTGGGCGTGATCGGCCTGTACCACGCCATCGAGGACCGCCGCAGCGCCGCGCGCGCGGCCGGCCTGCTGGCCATCGTCGGTGTCAGCCTGCTGCCGGTGATCCGCTATTCGGTGGACTGGTGGGGCGGCCTGCATCAGCGCCAGTCGATCAACGTGTTCGGTGAATCGGCAATCAGCAGCGCGATGATCGCGCCACTGTGGTGGATGGTCATCGGCACCAAGTTCTGGTTCGCCGGTTCGGTGCTGGCCAAGGCCCGCGCCGACAACCTCGACCGCGAGGCCGGCAAGGCCTGGGTCGGT
Source organism: Stenotrophomonas sp. AS012628 (assembly GCF_010608305.1). Taxonomy (NCBI): domain Bacteria; kingdom Pseudomonadati; phylum Pseudomonadota; class Gammaproteobacteria; order Lysobacterales; family Lysobacteraceae; genus Stenotrophomonas; species Stenotrophomonas sp. AS012628. The sequence continues at coordinate 81,105 of NZ_VMBJ01000014.1, forward strand.
GGCCGGGTCGATGCCGCACGCGCGGCCGGGGAGGCCCAGCCATGACCCACCTGCCCTATGTGATCGGCGCCTACGCCGTGTTCGTGCTGGTGCTCGGCGCCGATGCCATCGGTTCGTGGCTGCGCCTGCGCATGGCACGCCGGTTGGCGCTGGCACGCCAGCAGCGGCAGCAGACCCGTGCCGTCAAACAGGATGCTGCGGCGCCGCTGTCGACGGAGCTGGAACGATGACGCCAGTACAACGCCGCCGCCTGGCCTGGGTACTGCTGGCCCTGCTCGCCTCCGGGCTGGCCACCGCACTGGTGGCGATGGCGCTGGAACGCAACATCGCCTACCTCTACACGCCCTCGGAAGTGCTGCGCGGGGATGTCGACGCACAGTCGCGGTTCCGCCTGGGCGGCATGGTGGTGAAGGGCTCCTTCAACCGCCCGGTCGGTTCGCTGGAAGCGCGTTTCGAAGTGACCGACGGCGATGCCCAGCTGGCGGTGACCACGTCGCGGATCCTGCCGGACATGTTCGCCGAAGGCACCGCAGTGGTCGCCAGTGGCCGCCTGCAGGAGGGTGTCTTCGTCGCCGACGAAGTGCTGGCCAAGCACGATGAGAAGTACGTGCCGAAGGAAGTGGCCGACAAGATGGGCGACGCCCATCGCAAGCACGACGTGCCGGTGACGGCACCCGAGGTGCGCTGAGTGCTGCCCGAACTGGGTCAGATCCTGTTGTTGTGCGCGTTGCTGGCCTCGCTGCTGCAGGCCGGCCTGCCGCTGGTCGGCGCGCATCGCAGCAACACGGCATGGATGGCGGTGGCACGGCCGGCCGCCTTCGCACAGCTGCTGCTGCTCGCCGGCGCCTTCGCGGTGCTCACCGCCGCGTTCGTGCAGCAGGACTTCTCGGTGCGCTACGTGGCCGAGAACTCCAATTCGTTGCTGCCGATGATCTACCGCTACTCCGCGGTCTGGGGTGCGCACGAGGGCTCGCTGCTGATGTGGGCGCTGGTGCTGGCACTGTGGACCGGCGCGGTGGCGCTGTTCTCGCGGCACCTGCCTGCACCGGTACAGGCGCGCGTGCTGGCGGTGATGGGCGTGGTCAGCGTCGGCTTCCTCGCCTTCCTGATCTTCACCTCCAATCCGTTCCTGCGCCTGAACCCGGCGCCGCTGGAAGGCCGCGACCTCAACCCGCTGCTGCAGGACCCGGGGCTGATCATCCATCCGCCGATGCTGTACATCGGATACGTGGGCTTTGCCGTTCCGTTCGCATTCGCGGTGGCGGCCCTGCTGGAGGGGCGCATCGATGCGCGCTGGCTGCGCTGGACGCGGCCGTGGACCAACGTCGCCTGGGGCTTCCTGACCCTGGGCATCGCACTGGGCAGCTGGTGGGCCTACTACGAGCTGGGCTGGGGCGGCTGGTGGTTCTGGGACCCGGTGGAGAATGCCAGCTTCATGCCCTGGCTGGTCGGTGCGGCATTGATCCATTCGCAGGCCGTCACTGAAAAGCGCGGCACGTTCGGCAGCTGGACCCTGCTGCTGGCGATCGCCGCCTTTGCGCTGTCGCTGCTGGGCACGTTCCTGGTGCGCTCCGGCGTGCTGACCAGCGTGCATTCGTTTGCCGCCGATCCGTCGCGCGGCCTGTTCATCCTGGTATTCCTGTCGGTGCTGATCGGCGGCAGCCTGCTGCTGTACGCGCTGCGCGCCAGCCAGCTCAGCGTAGACGCCGACGACCCACGCCGTGGCTTTACCGCCACCTCGCGCGAGACCCTGCTGCTGGCCAACAACCTGCTGCTGGCCACGGCCTGCGCGATGGTCCTGCTCGGCACGCTGTACCCGCTGCTGGCAGATGCACTGTCGCTGGGCAAGATCTCGGTCGGCCCGCCCTACTTCGGCAGCCTGTTCCTGCTGCTGATGGCGCCGATGATCCTGCTGCTGCCGTTCGGCCCGCTGGTGAAGTGGCAGCGCGACCAACCTTCGCGTGCATTCGCCCTGCTGGCGCCCTGGCTGGGGCTGGCGGTGCTGCTGGGCGCGCTGGCCTGGTGGCAGGCGCCGCAGAACGGCTGGAAGGCCGGTCTCGGTGTCGCCGCCGCGGCCTGGGTCGGATTCGGTACCGCACGCTTCGTCTGGCAGCGCCTGCGTGGCAATGGTCGCTTCACCGCCGAGATGCTCGGCATGATCGTCGCCCACGCCGGCATCGCCGTGTTCCTGGCCGGTGCGTTGCTGGTGGAAGCCCTGAACGTGCAGCGCGAAGTGGCGCTGGCACCTGGCCAGCAACTGGTGGTCGGCCGCCACGAAGTGCGCTTCAAGGGCGTGGACCATCGCGAAGGTCCCAATTTCATCGCCGACCGCGGTCACCTGCGGGTGTTCCGCAACGGCCGCGAACTGGCCCTGCTGCATCCGGAGAAGCGCCAGTACGCCAGTGGTGGTCAGGTGATGACCGAGGCCGGCATCGATGCACGCTTCGACGGCGACGTCTACGTGGCATTGGGCGAGCCGCTGGGCAACAATGCATGGGCGGTCCGGGTCCACATCAAGCCGTTCGTGCGCTGGATCTGGCTGGGCGCGCTGGCCTGGTGGCAGGCGCCGCAGA
>NZ_VMBJ01000140.1:0-268 GCF_010608305.1 Stenotrophomonas sp. AS012628
GACCTGGGTGGCGGCCTTGAACTCCTGCTGGCGCTGCCAGACCTCGTCCTTGGCGCGGGTGTCCTCGCCCTCCTCGCCGGCCTTGGGACTGGGGAAGTACTGCCAGGGCTGGTCGGCCAGTTGGTGCAACTTCGCCGATCCGGCACGGAACTTCTCCGCGTCGAAGGGCAGGCGTCCGCGGAGCATCCCGCCCATGTCCTCGCTGGTCCGTAGCATTTCCTTGAAGATCGCCTGGCGCTTGGCCTCGGGCGAATTGGGATCCATACGG
>NZ_VMBJ01000141.1:0-267 GCF_010608305.1 Stenotrophomonas sp. AS012628
GTAAAGGAGCGCGGTCTCGACCGGCGGCTGCCGGCGCGCGACGTAGGCGATGCCGCGCTTGGCGAGCTCAGGCCCGACCTCGGCCATGCCCTCCAGCAGGAAGGCCCAGTGGCGGGCGTTCGCCTCGGGAATGCCCTCGGCGAGCCCGTAGCAGACCAGCACCGGCAGCCCGCGCCCGTTGGCCTCCTCGACGGCGTATTCCAGGGCCGGGTTGAAGCGGGCGCGCTGGGACAGCCCCATCCAGTACAGGACGTAGGAAGCGCCATC
>NZ_VMBJ01000142.1:0-267 GCF_010608305.1 Stenotrophomonas sp. AS012628
GTTTCGGGCAGGGGGCGGGGTTCGATACGCATCAGGTCACTCGTTCGGCTCGACGGAAGGAAACGGCGGCGGCGATCAACGCTCGCCCTGCAGCCACTCCAGCTGCAACTCGTGCTGGCCGTTCTCGTCGGTGACGAACAGGGTGCCCTCACTGATCATCACGGTCCAGTTGATCGAACGCGGCAGGTCGCGGGACAGGCTCTCCAGGGGTTCCTGGGGCACTGCCGCGACGTTGATGTTCTTCAGGCTGCGCACGCTGTCCAGCAC
>NZ_VMBJ01000143.1:0-266 GCF_010608305.1 Stenotrophomonas sp. AS012628
TTTCCAGGTAGCCGTGTAGTGAAGTCAGGGGCGTGCGCAGGTCATGCGAGATATTGGCGACGAGTTCGCGGCGCTGCTGGTCCTGCAGCGTCAGCTCTCGCCACTGCTCAGCAATGCGCCGCGTCATCTGCACGAAGGCCTGGCTCAGTGTCGCTATTTCTCCGCCACCGCGCGCAATGCGCTCCAGCGTCGCCGTTTGGCTTTCGAGCGATCCGATTCCTTCGGATTCGAAGCGTCGGACTACAGCCGTCAGCTCGCGCAGAGGC
>NZ_VMBJ01000144.1:0-266 GCF_010608305.1 Stenotrophomonas sp. AS012628
GCCTCGGGTGGGTTCGGCACAAAGATCGTGCTGCACAATGACTGAGAGCAAGCTGGTAGCCCGACCGCTGACCGAAAAGCAACGCATCGCTCTTCTCGCCGTGGCGCGCGGAGGGATACGCGTGGTCGAGCGCGTCGGTCAACACGGCGCTCAATACTACGAGATGTTGGCCCCTGGTGGTCATCAGATCGGCGGACAGTTCGCGGCGCTCAAGCGTCGCGGCTTCGTCTGTTGGAAGCGAGGCCCTGCGTTGACCATCGCCGGAG
>NZ_VMBJ01000145.1:0-265 GCF_010608305.1 Stenotrophomonas sp. AS012628
CTGCAGACGCGCAACGGCAAGCGCACCGGCAAGGCGAGCCTCAGGATCGCGGTCGAGCTCGCGGCCGAGGGCCTGATCAGCCAGGACGAGGCCGTCTCGCGGGTCGACCCCGCTTCGCTCGATCAATTGCTGCACCCGACCATCGATCCGAAGGCCGAGCGGCGCATTCTGGCCTCCGGCCTGCCGGCATCGCCCGGCGCCGCCCAGGGCGAGATCGTGTTCAACTCGGACGAAGCCGAGGCGATGAGGGCCAATGGCCACAAGG
>NZ_VMBJ01000146.1:0-265 GCF_010608305.1 Stenotrophomonas sp. AS012628
GGATCGACCTGTTCGGCCAGCGCTTCATCGAGGTCTGGTCGGGTCTGCCGATGCTTTACCTGCTGATCATCCTCGCCAGCCTGGTGCAGCCCGGGGTCGGCTGGCTGCTGGCGATCATGCTGCTGTTCTCCTGGACCAGCCTGGTCGACGTGGTTCGCGCCGAGTTCCTGCGCGGTCGTCACCTGGAGTACGTCAAGGCGGCGCGAACCCTCGGCCTCGGCGACGCCGGGGTGATGTTCCGGCACATCCTGCCCAACGCCATGGT
>NZ_VMBJ01000147.1:0-265 GCF_010608305.1 Stenotrophomonas sp. AS012628
CTTCAGCACGGCAGCCTTGCCGGCATCAAAGTCCGCTTGCGTGATGAGGCCCTTGTCGAGCAGTTCCTTGAGCTTGGCCAGGCGTGCCGAGGGGTCGTCAGTTGCCGGAGCAGCTGGGACGGCGGCGGCAGATTGCGCTGCAGGAGCTGCCGCACCGCCAGGGTTGCCCTGCACAGCGGTACGCAGGCTGTCGGCCATCGCCTGGCCCATTGCCAGCCCTGCCGCCAAACCCGCACCCGTACCGGCGATGCCGCCTTCGTTGCGT
>NZ_VMBJ01000148.1:0-265 GCF_010608305.1 Stenotrophomonas sp. AS012628
ACCTACGTCTCTAATCTTTTCGGAACACGATCGAGGCCATCCAGCCGGTCATCAGCGCCATGAACGCGGTGACCAGGCCGTAGACGAAGCCGTTCTGCCGCGCGGTGGTGGCGACGAACTGCTCGAAGCCGACCTTGACGATCTCGAACGCGGTCTCGGTCTTGGTCAGCAGCGCGCCGTCGGAAAACAGCTTGATCTCGACATTGTAGGTGCCGATCGGCACCTCGGCCGGCAGCGGAATGCCGGTGCGGAACAAGGTCGGGGT
>NZ_VMBJ01000149.1:0-264 GCF_010608305.1 Stenotrophomonas sp. AS012628
GCGCTGGGTGGCGCGCAGTCCGTTCCGACGGCGTTATCTGCTGGTGGACAGTTTCGGCGGCGTTCCCGGCGTGCTTGCCGCCCGCTATCATGCCGCGCTGTTCGATCATATGTTCTTCCGCGTGCCAGCGCTGACGCTGCATTCGGCCGAAGAAATGCTGCAGAACCGCGAGGGCTTTGCCAGGAACAAGGTGCCCCCCGAAAGCCAGCGCGAATTCGAAGCGTCGATATATGGCGGCGACGCCGGCCGGGCACGCTTCATCGC
>NZ_VMBJ01000015.1:0-77967 GCF_010608305.1 Stenotrophomonas sp. AS012628
CATGGATGCGGCGACCGAGCCTACAAGGACGTATTCACGGCGTCCCCTGCGCAGCCCACCCTCCCGGCCTGCCCTCAGCAGCCCAGCACTTCGACCGACCACCCCCAGGGGCTTCGCCGTTGGCTGGATAATCAGATATCCCGTAAACAAAAACGCCCCAGCACAGGGCCAGGGCGTTCTCGTACCTCAGGTCAGGCAGGCATCAGAATTCCTGCCAGTCCCCGTCGGCCAGTTCCGTGGCCATCGGGCGACCACCCGCGCTGCGGCGGGCGGGCGGGGCGGCCGGAGCCGGTGCCGCCGGTGCGGCAGCACGCGGGGCAGGGGCAGCGACGACGCGCGGGGCGGCCACGACCTCGGCTTCGTCCACCACGAAGATCGACACGGCCTCGCTGAGGTGGCCGGCCTGTTCTTCCATCGCGCGGGCGGCGGCGGTGGCTTCTTCCACCAGTGCAGCGTTCTGCTGGGTGGTCTCGTCCATCTGCACCACGGTCTGGTTGACCTGCTCGATGCCGGCGCTCTGTTCCTGCGAAGCCGCAGAGATCTCGGCCATGATGTCGGTCACGCGCTGCACCGAGGCGACGATCTCGCCCATGGTGGCGCCGGCCTTGTGTACCAGGGCCGAGCCGTCGTTGACCTTGCCAACGGAGTCGTCGATCAGGCCCTTGATCTCCTTGGCGGCAGCGGCCGAGCGCTGGGCGAGGGTGCGCACCTCGCTGGCGACCACGGCGAAACCACGTCCCTGTTCACCGGCACGTGCGGCTTCCACGGCGGCGTTCAGTGCCAGGATGTTGGTCTGGAACGCGATGCCGTCGATGACCGAGATGATCTCGGCGATCTTCTTCGACGAGGCTTCGATCGCCGACATGGTGGTGACCACCTGGCCGACCACTTCACCGCCCTGCGAGGCGACGCCATGCGCGCCGATCGCGAGCTGGTTGGCCTGGCGGGCGTGTTCGGCGTTCTGGCGCACGGTGGAGGTCAGTTCCTCCATCGAGGCAGCGGTTTCTTCCAGGTTGGCAGCCTGCTGTTCGGTACGGCGCGACAGGTCGCTGTTGCCCGAGGCGATTTCGCCGGCGGCCGAGCTGATCGCACGGCTGGACTGCTTGATCCGGGTGACGATCTCGCTCAGCTGCGCGGCCGTGGCGTTGGCGTCGTCGCGCATGCGGGCGAACACGCCCTGGTAGTCGCCATGCATGCGCACGGTCAGGTCACCCTGCGACAGCGCGGCGAGCAGGCCGGAGATCTGTTCGATGCTGCCGGCATTGGCGTCCAGCAGGCCGTTGATCTGCTGGGCCAGCTGCAGGAAGAAGCCTTCCTTGTCGCTGGAATCGATGCGGCCGGACAGGTCGCCGGCGGCTGCCTGGGCGATCACGCGCGCCACTTCGGCTTCCACCTGCGCTTCCTGGGTACGGTCGCGCCATTCCACCACGTAGCCGACGGTGTCGCCGCCTTCATTGCGGATGGTCGAGACCACCTGGGCGAACTGGGCATCGCCGTACTGCATCGGGCGACGGGCGACGCCGTGTGCCTTCAGGTTACCCAGCAGGGTCTGGTCCATTTCACCGCGGTGTTCAAGCACGGTGACCGGCTTGCCGATCAGCGAGGCCTGGGCGTCGAAGTCCGGCAGGTCGCGGCGCACTTCGTCCTGGTACTGGCTCAGGGTCTGCTGCAGGGCGCGGTTGCTGTAGACGATGGTGTTGCTGGTGTCGGTCAGGTATACGCCGGTTGAGCTGTAATCCAGCGCCGTGCGGATGCGCAGGTTCTCGCGCGCCACGGCCTGGTCGGTTTCGATGCGCTCGCGCAGGTCGCGCTGCATGCGCTGCATGGCCTGCATCAGTTCGCCCACTTCATCCTGGCGGCTGACGTCGATGTGGCCATCGAGCTTGCCGCCGGCCACGTCGTTGGCAACCGACACGGCGCCGCGCACGCTGCCGACCAGGGCGCGGGCGAACAGCCAGACCAGCACCAGGCCGAGCGCGGCGCCGCCCAGCAGGGCGATCACGGTCAGCACGGCCGAGGCGGAATACGTGGAGGCGGCCTGTTCGCGCGACGCGCGGGCGAGGCGGTTGTCTTCGGCGATCAGCGCTTCCAGCGCCGAGGCGGCCTTGCGGTGCTTGGTGCGGGTTTCGCCGACGAAGGTATCGATGGCGTCGTCCGGCAGGTCCAGTTCCAGCATCTCGGTGACGCTGTCATAGGAGGCCAGGGCGTCCTTCCACTCCTTGGCGAAGGTGTCGAACAGCTTCTTCTGCTGCGCGTTGTCGACCAGGGTCGGATACTCCTTGATCGACTTGTCCATGCTCGCGCGCAGCTCGACGCCCTGCTTGCGTGCATCCGCCTTGACGTCGTCGCTGGCGCGGATCAGCTGCTGGTAGGCGGCGTTGCGGTATTCACCCAGCATGCCGCGCATCTCGCCTGCCATGCGGATGCTCTCCATGCGAGAACCCGCCAGCTCGGTGGTGACATTGTTCAGCGAATGCAGGCCACGATAGGCGACGATGCCCTGCAGCAACATCACCAGCAGGAGGACGCCGAAGGTCAGCAGCAGCTTCGGCATCAGTTTGAGGTTGTTGATCCACGGCATGGGCGTTGCGATCTCCTAAGGCAGACGCGTCCGGGCGTCGGGCCCGGTTGCAGCAGAAACCACGCCGGCACCAGGTCCGGCGTGGTTCGACGGACAGCGGATTACTTGATGTTGGCCAGCTTCAGGCCGGCCGGCGAGCTGACTTCGATTTCCGCGCGCGAGGCGTCGCGCTGGATCTTGCCGATCACGCAGACGGTCTTGCCTTCCAGGGTTTCCAGCGGGAAGGAGAACTTGCCGCGGTTCTCGCCGGCGATGCGCGCCGAGAAGGTGTGGCGCGGGAAGGCGCCGCCCATGTACAGGAAGGTCGGCTGGCCTTCGGAACCTTCTGCGTAGCGGGCCTTCTCGACCTTGCCGCAGACCATGCCGTCCTTCCCGACCGAGCGCGGTGCCAGTTCCGGCGGGATCATGTCGGCCGACTGGGCAAACGCGGCGGAAGCGGTGGTGGCCAGGACAGCGGCCGAAACGAACGCAAGCAGGGACTTCATCGAGGTGTATCTCCGGGGATGGTGATGGTCGTTCCGGTTCTGCGCGCTCCTGCGCGACCGGCTTCTGTCCCCCTATCGGCACTGCTGGAGGGAACTGAAGGGTTGTGTGACCAGAACGTGAAGCAGGTCCGCTTGATCAGGCGGCGGCGTCTTCAACGACGTTGGCCTGGCCCATGTCGGCGCTGTCCAGCAAGGTCTCGATGTCGAGCAGGATCAGCATGCGGTCGTCCTGCGTGCCGATGCCGGAGATGAAGCGGGTATCGACGGCGGCGCCGAATTCCGGGGTCGGGCGGATCTGTTCGGCCGACAGCGGGATCACGTCCGAGACGCTGTCGACCACGATGCCGACCACTCGGTCGTCGACGTTCAGCACGATCATCACGGTGAAGGCGTCGTAGCGGGCGTCGTCCAGGCGCAGCTTCAGGCGCAGGTCGATGACCGGGACGATGGTGCCGCGCAGGTTGATCACGCCCTTGATGTAGTCCGGTGCATCCGGCACCCGGGTGACCGCGTCATAGCCGCGGATTTCCTGCACCTTGAGGATGTCCACGCCGTAGTGCTCGGCACCGAGGGTGAAGCTGAGGAATTCGCCACCGGCGCTGGCGGTGGAGCTGGTCTTGTCGTTCATCGAGGGGTCCTGGTTCTGCCGGAAGTCCCGGTGTCAGGCTCGATATCGGCCCCTCGTCGGGGGACTTTAGGTGTGGGCCCCGCGTTGTCGCGAGGTTGCCGGCCAGCGGCCGGCACTACCGGTTGGACGAGCCCTACAGCTCGCCGTTGCGGCGCGCCTTGCGCTGGCGGTCGATGCGGAAGATATAGCGTTGGATGGCGCTGTCGGCGCCACGTGGCAGGATGTCGAAGCGCATGCCCACGCGCTTGATCTCGATGCCGTTGGGTTGGCGCTGCGGCAGCAGGTTGCAGACGACCAGCTCGATCTCCAGGTCCGGGCCGTCGGGCAGCGACAGCACCGCCGGGTAGCGCTTCTGCAGGCTGAACACCGCGCAGTCGGTAGGCACGGCCACCGCCAGGCCGCCACCACTGATGTCCACCACCCGCATCGACAGCGCTTCGGCGCGGCTCTCGCCGGCGGGGACCAGCAGCTGGGGCGAATCGGTGACGGGCGTCTCCAGCCGGTACATCTCACGTCGTTGCAGATGGACCAGCTCGTCCGGCAGAGGGGCGCGGAAGGCGACGTGGCCGTCATTGTCCACACGCTGCAGTGCCTGCAGGCGGAACCGCACCAGTACGCGTTCGAGCTGGGCGAAGCACAGCAGATGATCGGCCTGTTCGGCGGCGCGGTTGGACGCCTCCTGCGGGCTGCCATCGAGCAGCAGGGTGTCTTCGTCCTCGTCGAGCTCAAGCAGCGCGGTCGGGAACGAGCGGTCGCGGCCGTCGATATGCGCATTGATCAGTGATCGCTGGTCGATCAGCGATCGCAGCAGCTGCCGCAGCTGGCGCGGATTGCGGACCAGGAAACGTTCGTCAGCGGCATCAGCCGCGTGGACATCATGCACTGCAGTGTCGTTGCCGTCGGACATGGAATCTACGGTCAGGGGCGGGCGCCAGCACGCGTTGGCGCGAGGCTCGATGGGGATATCGGCCACTGTGCCGGATTATGAAGTGAGAATTGCATCACTTTCCGTGCGTCCGGGGTCGGATCCCCTTCCCGAAGGAAAGGGATCCGACCCCGGGTACATCAGAACTCCTGCCAGTCGCCGTCTGCGGCCAGCGCCGGCTGGGCTGTCGCGGTGCGCAGCGTACGCGCCGGGACCGGCGTTGCGGCCGGTGCGGCGGCTGCAACCTGGCGCGGTACCGGTGCCGCCAGCGGGCGTGCCGGGATGGCCGTCGTGCCCTGTGATGCCAGCCGGAAGCGGGCCACGGCTTCACCCAGCTGCACGGCCTGGTCTTCCATTGCACGCGCGGCGGCGGTGGCTTCCTCCACCAGCGCGGCGTTCTGCTGGGTGGTCTCGTCCATCTGCACCACGGTCTGGTTGACCTGCTCAATGCCGGCCGACTGTTCCTGCGAAGCAGCGGAAATCTCGGCCATGATGTCGGTCACGCGCTGCACCGAGGCGACGATCTCGCCCATGGTGCTGCCGGCCTGGTGGACCAGGCTGGAGCCCTCGGCAACCTTGCCGACCGAATCATCGATCAGGCCCTTGATCTCCTTGGCGGCAGCCGCCGAGCGCTGGGCGAGGGTGCGCACTTCGCTGGCGACCACGGCGAAGCCGCGGCCCTGTTCACCGGCACGCGCGGCTTCCACGGCGGCATTCAGCGCCAGGATGTTGGTCTGGAACGCAATGCCGTCGATGACGCTGATGATCTCGGCGATTTTCTTCGACGAGGCTTCGATGGCGGACATGGTGGTGACCACCTGGCCGACCACCTCACCGCCCTGCGAGGCGACGCCATGGGCGCCGATGGCGAGCTGGTTGGCCTGGCGGGCGTGTTCGGCGTTCTGGCGCACGGTGGAGGTCAGTTCCTCCATCGAGGCGGCGGTTTCCTCCAGGTTGGCGGCCTGCTGCTCGGTACGGCGCGACAGGTCGCTGTTGCCCGAGGCGATCTCGCCGGCGGCAAGCGTGATGCTCGAAGCGCTGGCCTGGATCTGGCTCACGATCTGGGTCAGCTGCGTAACCGTGGTATTGGCATCGTCACGCATGCGCGCGAACACGCCGTTGAACTGGCCGTCCATGCGCGCGGTCAGATCGCCGGCGGCGATCGATTGCAGCAGCTGCGAGAGCTGGCCGAGGTTGCCGTCGGCCACCTGCATCATGCTGTTGAGCTGCTCGATCATCACGCGGAAATCGTGATCGAAGCGCTGCGCGTCACCGCGCTGGCTGAAGTCGCCCGCAGCGGCGGCCGAGGCCAGGTGCTGGATCTGCGTATTGATGGCCAGCAGGCTGGCCTTGGCGGCGTCCATCGATTCGTGCAGGATCGCGCGGCTGCCGGGCAGGCGGCGTGCATCCGGGGTCAGATTGCCGATGGCATACTGGTTGAGTACTTCAATGGCATCGACGATCGCATCGAGGTGTTCGAAGATCACCGTGTTGATGCCGTTGGCCAGCTGGCCATAGACGCCCGGGAAATCTTCCGGAATGCGGTGGCTGATGTCCGGGCCGGCATGCATCTGGGCCATCAGCTGGGTCTGCTCGCTGAAGCGGCGCAGCATCGCGGTCATCTCCGCGGTGGCGGCCAGCATCTTGCCGGCCTCGTCCTTGCTGGTGGCCTGGGTGCTGACGCTGAGGTCGCCGCGGGAAACTGCCTGGATGGCATGCACGGCCTTGCCCAGCGGACCGGTGACCGCGCGCGAGATGACGATGGCCAGCGCGGCGGCCACCAGTGACAGCAGTACGATGCAGCCGATGATGGCGATCATACTGTTGCGATGGGTGGCGTTGGCGTCGGCGATCTTGCCATCCATCTGCCCGGCGATGTGGGTGCCCAGTGCCTTCATTGCAGCGAACAGGTCGCGACGTGCCGGGCGCGACTGCTCGTCGGAGATCTGCTGCGCCAGGGCGCCGTCACCGGCGGTCACGGCGTCGCGCATCGCCTTGTTGGCGGCGAAGTAGCGATCCAGCTGCGTTCTGGCCGCGCGATAGAGTTCGCGCTCCTTCTCCAGCGCCGGCAGCGCCGAGTACGCCGCCAGTTCGTCATGCACGGCTTTGGCGGTGTCGTCCATGCGCTTGTTGTAGTCGGCGACCTTCTCCGGCTGGTCCAGCATGCTCAGCTGGGCCAGTTCGTAGGTACGGAACTCACCGAGCTGCGAGCGCGCCTCGCCCAGGTGCTGGACGGAGGGGATATCGTTGCCGGCCATCTCGCGCAGCTGCGCGTTGGCTTCGCTCAGGCGCAGCAGGGCGAACGCGCCGAGGACCAGGGTCATCAACGTGGTGAGGGTGAACCCCACGGCCAGCTTGCGGGCGATGGGCAGATCTTGGAACCACTTCATGCAGGGTGCTCCAGGTGGGCAGAGTGCCGGCGTCTGTGCGCCGGTTTGGGGGTGGTTGCAGAGCGAACGGTGGTGCCCGGTGGGGGTTCGGTGACGGCCGTCAAAGCGAAATAGCGGCGCAGTCCGGATGGACTTTATGGACGCAGATCACATTCGGTTGCGTAGGGATGACGGCGCGAAAGCGTTGCAGCGACGCGGCTTCGCTTGGATGAAGTGGTTACGCCCGCAGCCATCGTGTCGACGGAGTTCACGATTTGGTATCGGGGTGCCGTCCCGCGATCAGATCCCTTTCCTGCGGAATGGAATCTGATCCCACTGGCAGGGCGAACACAAACAGAAACCGCCGCCCCGAAGGGCGGCGGTCCAGTACACGCCTGCAACGTGGATCAGGCGGCCTGCGGCATCCGCAGCGAACGCACCAGCCCGCCGATGTCGACGATCAGGGCCACGCGGCCATCGCCGAGGATGGTGGCACCGGACACCCCGCCGATGCGGCGGTAGTTGTTCTCGATGTTCTTCACCACCACCTGCTGCTGGCCGACCAGCTCGTCCACTTCCAGTGCGATCTTCTGGCCATCGCCTTCGACCACGACCACCAGCGATTCGCTGCCCGGCGCACGGTTGCCGTAGCCGTAGTATTCGCTCAGCGACAGGATCGGCAGGTACTCGCCACGTACGCGCAGCACGCGGCCTTCGCCGGCCATGCTGCGGATGTCCTCGGCCTGCGGCTGCAGGGCCTCAAGCACATAGGCCAGCGGCAGGATCAGGGTTTCGCCCGCGACTGCCACGGTCATGCCATCGAGGATGGCCAGGGTCAGCGGCAGGCGGATCAGCGTGCGGGTGCCGTTACCAAGGCTGCTTTCGATCTGCACCTCGCCACCCAGCGCCTGGATGTTGCGGCGGACCACATCCATGCCGACGCCACGGCCGGACAGGTCGGTGACTGCATCGGCGGTGGAGAAACCAGGCTGGAAGATCAGGTCCCAGACCTGCGAATCGGTAGGGTTGTCCGGCACTGCCAGGCCGCGTTCGTGGGCTTTGGCCAGGATCTTGGTGCGGTCCAGGCCGCGGCCGTCGTCGCTGACTTCGATGACGATGTGGCCGCCCTGATGCGAGGCTGCCAGGGTGATGGTGCCGGTTTCGTCCTTGCCCGCGCCGCGACGCACGTCCGGCATTTCCAGGCCGTGGTCGATCGAGTTGCGCACCAGGTGCACCAGCGGGTCGGCGATCTTTTCGATCAGGCCCTTGTCCAGTTCCGTGCCTTCACCGACGGTGCGCAGGCGGACCTGCTTGCCAAGGCGGCTGGACAGGTCGCGGACCAGGCGCGGGAAGCGGCGGAACACCGCATCGACCGGCAGCATGCGCACGCCGATCACGGCTTCCTGCAGGTCGCGGGTGTTGCGTTCCAGCTGGTCCAGGCCGGCGAACAGGCTCTCGGCGTGGACCGGGTCCAGTGCGTGCGAGACCTGCTTGAGCATGGCCTGGGTGATGACCAGTTCGCCGACCAGGTTGATCAGCGCATCGACCTTGTCGACGCTGACTCGGATCGAGGTTTCGGCTTCCTGGCTGGCGCCGCCGCTGGTGGCGGGCGCAGCAGGCGCCGCCGGTACGACGGCAGCCGGTGTGGAAGGGGCGGTTGCAATGGGCGCCTGTGTAGCCAGGCTCGGCGGTGCGGCCGGACGGATGTCCAGTTCGCAGTCGTCCAGTACCCAGGCGAAGGTGTCTTCGATCTTGCTGCGCGGCACCTTGCCGACCAGGCCCAGATCCCACGCCAGATGGGCCTCGAGCGGGTCGAGCTGGGCGAAGCCCGGCAGGCGTTCCATGCGCGCGGCGACCTGCAGCGAACCGAGATGCTCCAGTTCGCGGATGATGCGCAGCGGGTCGTTGCCGCTCATGAACAGCGACGGTGCCGGGGTGAAGCCGATCTGCCAGGCTTCCGGCGTATCGTCCACCTTGGCCGCGACGGCAGCGGGGGCGCTCGGTGCGGGCTGGCCGGAAAGGACCGCTTCCAGGCGCGCCTTCACCGCAGCGACTGCAGCCGGATCGGCAGCCTGGCCGTGTTCGGCTTCGCGCAGCAGGGCGCGCAGCACGTCCACCGAGGACAGCATGGCGTCGACCGCGTGGCCTTCCAGCGCCCGCTTGCCGGCACGCAGTTCATCGAGCAGCGTTTCCAGCACGTGGGTAAGGCCGGCGATCGTATCGAAGCCGAAGGTGCCGGCGCCGCCCTTGATCGAGTGGGCGGCGCGGAACACCGAATTGATGATCTCCGCGTCCTGCTGCCCCGATTCCAGGGCCAGCAGGCCAGCCTCCATCGCGTCGAGGCCTTCGCGGCTCTCCTCGAAGAAGGTGGCGTGGAAGCGTTGCAGGTCCATGCTCATGGCAGTGGTGGTCCGGAAGCGAAGAGGGGGAGCGGTGGCGGGCGATCAGCCCAGCACTTTCTGCACGGTGGCGACCAGCTGTTCGGGATTGAACGGCTTGACCAGCCAGCCGGTGGCGCCGGCGGCCTTGCCTTCGGACTTCTTGTCGGCGGCCGATTCGGTGGTCAGCATCAGCAGCGGGGTGAACTTGTAGTCCGGCAGCTGGCGCAGTTCGCGAATCAGCGCGATGCCGTCCATGTTCGGCATGTTGACGTCGGTGACCACCGCATTGAAGCGCTGGCCCTTGGCGCGACCGAGCGCGACCGCGCCGTCTTCGGCTTCTTCGACGGCAAAACCGGCCGAGGTGAGGGCGAAGGAAACCATCTGGCGCATCGACGCCGAATCGTCCACCACCAAGATACGTGCGCTCATGCAGCGTTCTCCACAGATTTCAGGTTGTCATGGGTTACGTCCAGGCCCAGGGCCTGGGTGACGCCCAGCAGGCGCGCGGCGTCACGGAAGGTTGCAGTGCAACCGTGGAAGCCGGTGCCGAGACCTGCCTCGCGGCGGGCCTGCACGAACGCACACAGCACCTGCACGGCGGCCGTGTGGATGCGGGCGACCTGGCTTGCATCCAGGGTCAGCTCGCCTGCCTGCGCCACCAGCGGGGCGAGGCGGTTCTTGAGCTCGGTGGTGCTCTCGATGCCGAGATCCCCACCCAGTTCGACAGTACTCATCGTTGCTCCGGACAAACGGTTCCGTGATCCATAACGGCACCCCGGCGGGGTTCTTTAGGGGAATCGACGCGGTGCGTCCCCGACAGGTAACGCGTCGGCGCAAAGCGCCGACTCAGCTCAACAGCCGCGTGGCATCCAGCAGGATCATCGGGCGCTGGCTGACCCGGGCGACGCCGCGGAACAGGTCGTTGGAGATCTGGCAGATGCGCGCGGTATCGGGCGGTTCGATCTGCGAATCGGTGAGGTTGGCGACATCTTCCACCGCCGACACGCGCAGGCCGATGGTCTCGCCGTCTTCTTCCAGGACCACGATACGGGTCTGTGAGTCGTCTTCGGCGGCCGCGGCTCCAAGGTGCAGGCCCAGATCCATCACCGGCACCACCTGGCCGCGCAGGTTCATGATGCCGAGCATGGCCGGTGCGGTGCCGCGCAACGGCAGCAGCGGCACCGGCAGCACCACTTCCTGCACCTTCAGCAGTTCCAGTGCATAGGCCTGGGTGCCGCAGCGCAGGCGCAGCCAGCGCGAGGTGCGCTCGCCGGCGCGTCGGTTCTGCGGATGCGGACTGCTGGCGGGCCGATGTGCCTGTGCCTGCAGTTCCTGCCAGCTGTTCGGACGGTTGCCTGCTGGCGCGTCCACGGCCACGCGCGGTGGCGGCGCGGCATCGGTGCGTGCCGCTGGAGCGGGTGCTGCGACTACGGCCGGTGGTGGCGCAGGAACGTCCTCGCCGCCTGCTGCGGCCTCGAATGCAGCCTGCAGGCCGGGGCTGTCGGTGTGGGCGAGGCGATGGCTGTCGGCCGTATCGGTCTCGTAGATCACTTCGTCCGGCAGATCGTCCCAGGTGGGTTCCGGACCTGCCTTGGCGGCAGCCGGAGCAGGGGGCGTCTCGTGGATCACCTCGTCAGGCAGGTCATCCCAGGTCGGTTCGCGCTCCGGAGCGGCGACAGGCATTGCGGCGGCCTCGAAGGCGGCTTCCAGTGCTGCGTCGTCCTCTGCCGGGGCAGCAGCAACAGTCTCCGTTTCGTAGATCACCTCGGCCGGCAGGTCGTCCCAGGTCGGCTCGCGCTCGGGCGCGCCAGCAGCGGCCTCGAATGCAGCTTCCAGCGCAGCGTCGTCCTCAATCGGTGTGGTGGCCGCGGTGTCGGTCTCGTAGATCACTTCGGCCGGAAGATCGTCCCAGGTCGGCTCGCGTTCGGCGTCCGCTGCAATCGCCGGGCACGCTTCGTCGCTGGCCGCAGGCGGTGCAGCCGGTGGCGCCACGGCGATCGCTTCGCCCAGCAGTTCGTCCAGATAGTCGTCCAGTACGCCGGTGCTGTTCATGCGGCCTGCTCCAGGGCGCGGGCATCCTCGCCGAGGATCCAGTTCAGGGCGCGGCGGTAGGCAGCCAGGCCGCGGCCCGGGTAGTCCTCACCAACGCTTGGCAGGGTCAGGCCGGCGGCGTTGCTGATGCGGGTGTCGATGGGAATGGCGTCCTCCCACACGCGGGTGCCGTGACGATCCTGCATCGTGCGCAGCGATTCGTTGCCGGCGCGGGTGCGGCGGTCGAACAGGGTGGGCAGAATCGAGATCGGCAGCGGGCGGCGGCGCGAGCGCTCGACCATCTCGCCGGTGCGGACCATCCCCTCCAGGCCATGCAGAGCCAGCGGCTCGGCCTGGGTGGGAATGATCAGGCGGTCGGCCGCGGCCAGTGCGTTGATCATCAACAGACCGAGGGTGGGTGCGCAGTCCAGCAGGATGTAGTCGTGCTGTCCCTGATGGCGGGCAAGCGCGTTCTGCAGGGCCAGGCCGAGGCCGGGCTGGTTGGCGCTGCGGCGTTCCAATGTGGCCAGCGCGGATTGTGCACAGACATAGTCCAGGCCGTGGATGCTGCTGGCATGGCACAGGCTGGAAAGATCGGCCGGCGGTGCGCCGAACAGTTCCAGCACGCCGGCCGGCGGCGGATCCACCGGCACGCCGAAGGCGCGGCTGAGCGAGGCGTGCGGATCGAGGTCGATCAGCAGCACGCGATGGCCAAGCGCGGCCAGGCCACGGCCGAGGGCGAGGGTGGTGGTGGTCTTGCCGACTCCGCCCTTCTGGTTGGCGACTGCCCAGATGCGCATCGGTTTACTCCTTCATTGCCGGGGGAACGGCGGCGCCGACGCGGCTGCCAGCCGGCACCGGCGGCAACTTCACCGGTGCGATGGGGGAGGTGGGGGCGCTGGCCGGAGTTGCGGCGGCCTGTTCGGTAGCGGTGCTGTCGGTGGCGCTGGTGGCTGCGTTCAGGCGCTGGCCGAGC
This sequence comes from Stenotrophomonas sp. AS012628, assembly GCF_010608305.1. Classification (NCBI taxonomy): domain Bacteria; kingdom Pseudomonadati; phylum Pseudomonadota; class Gammaproteobacteria; order Lysobacterales; family Lysobacteraceae; genus Stenotrophomonas; species Stenotrophomonas sp. AS012628. The sequence continues at coordinate 12,377 of NZ_VMBJ01000015.1, forward strand.
GGGTCCACCGAATGCGAGGTGTCGGCCAGGATGATGACCATCACCCGACGGTTGCGGTTGCGGCCCTGCGCGCTGTCGTTCTCTTCGCGCGGGCGGAACTGGCCGTAGCCGACCATCGCCAGCCGCGACGGCTGCACGCCCTGGTCGGCGAACAGATGTACCACGCTGGCGGCGCGTCCGGCCGACAGCTCCCAGTTCGAGGGGAAGGTGGCGGTGGCGATCGGCACGTTGTCGGTGTGCCCTTCCACGCGCACGCTGTTGGGCACGTCACGCAGCACCTCGGCCAGGCTGGCCAGGGTCTGCCGCGCATGCACGTCCAGCGCGGCCGAGCCGGTCGGGAACAGGATGTCGCTGTTGATTTCGACTTCGATCCACAGTTCGGTGCGGCGCACGCTGATCATGCCGCGGTCGATCAGCGGCGCCAGTGCGGCGGTGAGGCGGTCGGCGATGCTGTTGAGCTGGCGCTCGGCGCGCGCGATCTGCTCCTGGTTGTGCACCGACACCGGCATGCGCATCTGCGAGGCCATCGATGGCAGCAGGGTCGGGTCGTGCGACGGTGCAGGCGCTGAGGGTCCGATCTTGGTGCCGGACTTGATCACCGAGGGGCTGTCCCAGCCGCCACCCTGCACCTGCTTGTTACCCACCTGCACCGGATTGATGGTGCGCGGTGCGCCACCGAAGGCATCGGTCAGCGCGTCGGCCATGATCCGATACTTGCCCTCGTTGACCGAGGAAATCGCGTACATGACCACGAAGAAGGCCAGCAACAGCGTCATCAGGTCGGCATAGGGAATCGCCCATGCTTCGTGGTTGGCGTGCTCTTCGTGGTGCTTGCGGCGGGCCATGTCAGTGCAGGAAGCCGGAGAGGTTGGTTTCGATGTTGCGCGGGTTCTCGCCCTGGGCGATCGAGATCAGGCCTTCGATGACCATTTCGCGATCGCGGGTGTTGTGCGAGATCACACTCTTGAGCTTGGCGGCCACCGGCAGGAACAGCAGGTTGGCCGAGGCGATGCCGTAGATGGTGGCGGTGAACGCTGCGGCGATGCCGTGGCCGAGCTTGCTCGGGTCGGCCAGGTTCTTCATCACCGCGATCAGGCCGAGCACGGCGCCGATGATGCCGAGGGTCGGTGCGTAGATGCCCATCGCTTCAAAGACCTTGGCGCCGGCCTGGTCCTGATGCTCCTGGCTGCCCAGTTCGATTTCCAGCATGTGCCGCATCGATTCGGGTTCAACGCCGTCGACCAGCAGCTGCAGGCCCTTGCGCAGGAACGGGTCCTGCTGCGCTTCCACCTGCGATTCCAGGCCCAGCAGGCCCTGGCGGCGGGCGATGTTGCTCCACTCGACGATCTGCTGGATCAGTTCGCGGCGATCACTGTGCGGCGGGCGCACGACCCAACGCACGATCTTGAAGGCATGCTTGAACACTGCCGGCGAGGTATGCAGCAGGATCGCGGCGACGGTGCCGACGATGACAATCACGAACGCGGCAGGCGACCATAACGACGCCAGGCCGGCGCCCTTGAGGATGCTGCCACCGACCAGCGAGGCCAGGGCGAGAAAGAGTCCAATGAGGCTGAGTCTATCCATGGTTCCGGTATCGGCGTGTATGAATGGGACTTGAGACACCGGTAGATCGCGTACAGACGGTAGTCACAGTTTTCGGGTCGCCGGGCGACGCCCGGCGGGGGTCATCGCAGTCCGTCCACGTCCAGGATCAAGGCCATGCGACCATCGCCGATCAAGGTTGCACCTGCATAACCACGCAGGCCGCGCAGGGCTCTCGGCAGCGGCTTGATGACCACTTCCTCGCGCCCGCGCACCTGGTCCACGACCAGCCCGAAGCGCGCTTCGCCGGCCTGCAGCACCACGATGGTCAGCAGGGGCGAGGCGGCCGGCGTCACATCCAGCCACTGGCGGAGATCGACCAGCGGCAGGGTGTGCGAGCGGCGGTCGAGCACGGCACGGCCATCGAACCAGCCCAGCGACGTGCGCGGTGCGTGCAGCACTTCCATCACGCGCGCCAGCGGTAGCGCGTAGACGTCCTCACCGGCCTGAACCAGCAGGGTCGGCAGGATCGCCAGGGTCAGCGGCACGCGGATCAGGAAGCGGCTGCCACGGCCCAGCTCCGACTGGATCTGGATCTGGCCACTGAGTTCGCGGATGCGCGACTGCACCACGTCCATGCCAACGCCGCGGCCGGAGATATCCGTGACCTGCTGCTTGGTCGAGAAGCCCGGCAGGAACACCAGGTGCAGGCATTCCTCGCTGCTCAGGCGCGCAGCCGCTTCCGGATCGATCAGGCCCTTCTCGCGTGCCTTGGCGCGCAGCTTTTCGGGGTCGATGCCGGCGCCATCGTCCTGCACCTCGATGCTGACGTAGTCACCTTCCTGCTGCGCCGAAAGCCGCACGTGGCCCATCCGCGGCTTGCCCTGCGCCTCGCGCAGGTCGGGCATTTCCACGCCATGGTCGATGGCGTTGCGGACCAGGTGCACCAGCGGGTCGGCCAGCGCTTCGACCAGGTTGCGGTCGAGCTCGGTCTCGGCGCCGATCAGTTCCAGGTCCACTTCCTTCTTCAGCGAGCGGGCGACGTCGCGGGCCACCTTGGGGAAGCGGGAGAAGACCTTGCCCACCGGCTGCATGCGGGTACGCATCACCGCCGACTGCAGGCGGGCCGTGGCGATGTCCAGGGTGGACACGGCGCGGTCCAATTCTTCATCGCGCAGGCGTGCACGCAGGGTCTTGAGCCGATTGCGTGACAGCACCAGTTCGCCGATCAGGTTGACGATCGCGTCCAGGCGCTTGGTGTCTACGCGTACGGTGTGTTCGGCCTCGGCCAACGGCTTGGCGGCCGGCTTTGCCACCGGTGCCGGTGCGGCGACCGGGCGCGGGGCTGCAACCGGCGCCGGTGCCACGGCGGCAACAGGCTTGGTGCCCGGTGCGGCGCCACCGTGCAGCTGGTCGAGCAGGGCTTCGAACTCGTCTTCGCTGATCAGTCCGTCGTCGGCTTTCTTCGCTGGTGCGACCGCGGTCGGCGCGTTGCCACCATGCAGCTGGTCGAGCAGGGCCTCGAATTCGTCGTCGGTGATCAGGTCGCTGCCACCCGCGGCGGGTGCTGCGGCGGCGGCGGGTGCCGCCACGGCACCGCCGTGCACGTCGAACTGGGCGATCAAGTCCGGCGGCGCATAGCCCGGCTCGGTGCCGGAGGAAACTGCATCCAGCATCGACTGCAGGTAGTCCAGCGATTGCTGGGCCGCGTCGAAGTGATGGGCCTGCAGCACCGCCTGGCCGGCACGCGCGGCGCCCAGCGCTTCTTCAGCGGCATGGCACAGCTCCACCATGGCGGTGACGCCGAGGAAGCCGGCGCCGCCCTTGAGCGTGTGATAGCCGCGGAACACCGCGTTGAGCTGATCGCTGTCCTGCGGTGCCTGCTCCAGCGACACCAGCTGTTCGCCGAGGCGATCCAGGATTTCCTGTGCCTCGATGATGAAATCGGCAGTGATGTCGTCGGATACCGCGCTCATGCTTACAGCCCCAGATCCGACAACAGGTCGTCGGCGTCGTTCTGCGAGACCGCGTGGCGGTCCAGTCCCTTCAGTGCCGGCCCGGCCAGTTCCGGGTCGGTGCGATGCTGTTCCGGTGGCAGGCCGAGTGCGCCGAAGCCTTCGTGCACGCGGCGGACGATGCCCACCACGCGACGGATGATCTGCCCGGTCAGGTCCTGGTAGCTCTGGGTCAGGGCGATCTCGGTCAGGTTGTGGCGGATGCGCTCGAGCTGCGCGTCCTGGCCCGGCTGCAGGCCTTCGGCGCGCAGCTGTTCGGTCAGGCTGCGGCATTCCTCGGCCAGGTCCAGGGTGCGGTGCGTGGCCTGCTCGGTCATCGCCACCACGTGGTCCAGGCGCGCGCAGGCATCGTCCAGTTCCCCGGCTTCGCTCGGCACGGTCGGCAGTTCACCCAGCGCCTGCCCCAGTTCGCGGGCCAGCCGCGAGAGCCCACTCATCATCGGCTGCGTGCGCAGCGCGACCAGTCCGTCGATGCGCTGCCGCCAGGCGGCTTCGTCACCGGACTCGAGTGCGTCCAGGGCCTCCTGCAGGCGCAGGGCGAGGGCGCTCTTGTCGACCGTGGTATCCATCAGGCGCTGGCCGCCAGGCGTTCGAAGATCTTGCCGAGCTTCTCTTCCAGCGTCTGCGCGGTGAACGGCTTGATGATGTAGCCGTTCACGCCGCTCTGGGCGGCTTCGATGATCTGTTCACGCTTGGCTTCTGCGGTGACCATCAGCACCGGCAGGGTCTTCAGCTTGGCATCGGCACGGATCGCCTTGAGCAGCTCGATGCCGGTCATCACCGGCATGTTCCAGTCGGTGACCACGAAATCGAACGGCTGGCTCTGCAGCAGCGACAGCGCGGCATGCCCGTCCTCGGCTTCGGCGGTATTGGTGAAGCCCAGATCGCCCAGCAGGTTCTTGACGATTCGACGCATGGTCGAGAAGTCGTCGACGATCAGGATGCGCATGTTCTTGTTCAAAGCAGAATTCCTTTGTTGTTCATTCCGGACGGCCGGGGGCAGCCGCCTCGGGGATGTTCATTCTTCGAGGCCGGCGTCGGCGGCCTCGAACAGCTTCAGCCGGCCACGCAGGCGCAGTACCGCCTGGCCGTGGATCTGGCAGACCCGCGACTCGCTCACGCCGAGCACCGCGCCGATCTCCTTCAGGTTCAGTTCCTGCTCGTAGTACAGCGAGAGCACCAGCTGTTCGCGCTCGGGCAGGTGGCCGATGGCCTTGCCCAGCTCGCGGCCGAACTCGCCGCGCTCCAGCACCTGCTGCGGGGTCGGGCCGCCCTGGGCCACGGTGTCCAGCTCGCCCTGGTCCTCGATGCGCGATTCAAGACTCAGCACCTGGCCACGGGCAGCGTCTTCCATCAGCCGCAGGTACTCGGGCAATGGCATCTCCATCGCGGCGGCCACTTCGGTGGCGCTGGCGGCACGGCCACTGCTCTGTTCCAGGCGGCGGATGGTGGCGGCGGCATCACGTGCACGGCGGTGCACCGAGCGCGGCACCCAGTCGCCACGGCGGATCTCATCGATCATCGAACCGCGGATGCGGATCGAGGCATAGGTCTCGAACGAAGCCCCCTGGTCGGCGTCATAGCTGCGCGAGGCTTCGATCAGTCCCATCATGCCGGCCTGGATCAGGTCGTCGACCTCGACGCTCGCCGGCAGGCGTGCGGCCAGGTGGTGGGCGATGCGCCGCACCAGGTCCGAATGCTGGGCGATGACCTCGTTGGCCGCCGTGCGCTGGACTTCCCGGTACTGGGCTGCGCCTTTCATGCGGCCACCCCGCGCTGCTTGAGAATACGCTCGAGGAAGAACTCAACGCCGCCGCGCGGTTCGGTCGGCGCCTGCCAGCGTGCGGTACGGCGGGCAATCTCGGTGATCGCCAACGCGGCCGGGCTGGACGGGTAGGCCTTTACCACTGGCTGCTGGCGCTGCACCGACAGGCGCAGCCAATCATCCTGCGGCACACAGCCCAGATAGTTCAGCGAGACATCGGCGAGGAATTTCTCGCAGACCCGGGTCAGCTTTTCGTACAGCACGCGGCCCTCGTTGGGGTCGCGCACCATGTTGGCCACCACCTGGATGCGGTCCACGCCGCGCTCGCGCGACAGCACCTTGATCAGCGCATAGGCGTCGGTGATCGAGGCCGGCTCGTCACAGACCACCACCACGGTGTCCTGCGCGGCCTGGCAGAAGGTCAGCACGCCATCGGTGATGCCGGCGGCGGTGTCCACCACCATGATGTCCAGTTCGCGTTCCAGTTCGGAGAACACGTTGACCAGGCCGACGTGCTCGGCCGGGGCCAGCTCGGCCATGTGCCGGCGACCGGACGCGGCCGGGACCACCAGCACGCCGTTCGGGCCTTCGACGATGACGTCATCCAGCGTGCAGCGGCCGGCGACCAGGTCGGCCAGGGTAAAGGTGGGGTTCAGGCCCAGGATCACGTCGATGTTGGCAAGGCCAAGGTCGGCGTCCAGCAGCAGCGTGCGCTTGCCCATGCCAGCCAGCGCCACGGCCAGGTTGGCCGAAACGTTGGTCTTGCCCACGCCGCCCTTGCCGCCAGTGACGGCAATGGTGCGCACAGGGCCGAGCGGCTCGCTGCGGGTGGCCGACAGCGGGAAGGTCTTGGTCAGCTTGGCGTACTCACGCGACGGCATGGTTCAACTCCGGGTTGCAGGGCATATCGGCCGCGCGGCGCAAATCTTCAAGGCGAAGTACGAGATTGGCCGCACTGGCCCGGTGCAGGTCCTCCGGAACGTCCTGGCCATCGGTCACCCAGGTGATCGGCAGGGCATGGTCCACGGCCACCGACAGGGCGTTGCCGAAGCGGCCGGTCTCGTCCAGCTTGCTCAGCACCAGACCCTGCAGGTTGGCGGCGCCGAAGCGGCGGACCACCTCGTCCATGTCGCCGAAGCTGGTATTGGCCGGCAGCACCAGCAGGGTGCGCACCTGGCGGGCGGCACGCAGCCACTGCAGCTGGGCGGCCAGCGCGCGGTCGCGCGGGCCCAGGCCGGCGGTGTCGATCAGCACCAGCTTGTAGTCCTTCAGGCGTTCCAGCAGCTGGTCCAGGTCGGTGCCACTGTTGGCCTCGTGCACCGCGATGCCGAGCTGGCGGCCGTAACCGTACAGCTGCTCGCGGGCACCGATGCGGGTGGTGTCGGTGGTGACCAGGGCCACATCACGCGGCGCGTGCTTCTCGGCGAAGCGCGAGGCCAGCTTGGCGATGGTGGTGGTCTTGCCGGCGCCGGTCGGGCCAACCAGGGCGATCACGCCGCCTTCTTCCAGCGGGTCGACCGGGGCGATCGGCAGCTTGCGCGAAATCAGCCCCAGCATCAGGCCGCGGCCACGGTGGGCTTCGGTCTCCAGCGGGATCTGCATGGCCACGTCGCGGGCCAGGCCGGCGTCGAAACCGTACTCGTCCATCAGGTCCAGCGCGGTGGCGCGCACCGGGCAGCCACGCAGGCGCTCGTCGGTGAAGCGGTTCATCTCGCGCTCGATCACCTGGCGCATGCCGGCCACTTCCTGGCGCAGCTGGCGGATCTCGGCGTCGTCCTGGGCGACCACGGTCAGCACCGGGGCCGGGGCGAGGGTGGGCTCCGGCGAGGTTTCGATGACGGCGTCGGCCACTGCCGGTTCGCTGGCGGCGATCTCCGGCTGTGCTTCGGTCGGAGCCGCGCCCGGCAGCGGCGGCGGCTGCACGGCGGGGGCCGCGCTTTCGTGATGCATCTCGTGCGGCGGGTCGATCTGGAAGCGGGCACGGTTGGCTGGCGCGCTGGCGGCCGGTGCCGATGCCGGTGCAACGATGGCCTCGGCGAACGGGGCGAAGATCTGTTCGGGCAGCGCCGGTTCGTTGACGGCAGCGCGGGCCAAGGTCGCGGCGAAGCCGGTGCTGCCGCGGGTCGGCACGATCTCGTCGGCGCTGTCCAGGGTACGGCCGGTGGCACCGACCGCGGCGCGGGCGAGGGCGGCCACGGCCGAGGTGGTCGCGGCAACCGGTTCCGGAGCGGGGGTGTTGCTGCGACGGCGGGTGACTGCGGCAATGACGGCATCGGCGGCGGTGCGCGGCTTGGGTGCCGGCGGCGGTGCCACGTCACGGCGCGAGGCTTCCAGTGCACGCTGCACGGCGCTCTCGTCATAGTTCGCGGCGGCGACGATCTCGATGCCTTCCTCGATCCGGCGGTTGGACAGGATCACGGCGTCAGGACCATGTTCCTTGCGCACCAGGTTCATGGCCGAGCGCATGTCGGCGGCGACGAATCGTTTGATTTTCATGCTGTGGTCACGGGACGAAGACGGCGGGGTGGCGGTCGGAGAACTCGGGTGGTCGGTGGTCTGCACGGTGCGGGTTCCCCTTGGTGTCTATCTGTTGCGTTGGTTTGAAAGTGGTGTCTGTTTTCTGGCGCATCGGTGGGCGGCGTCAGCTGATCGTTCCGACCAGCTTCAGTCGCTTGTCCTCCGGCACCTCGCTGTAGGCCAGGACCGACAGCGACGGGACGCTGTGGCGGACCAGGCGCGCCAGCGCGGCGCGCACCGGGCCCGGTACCAGCACGACCGCCGGCTCGTTTCGCGCTTCCTGCTTGCTGACACATTCGGCCAGGCTCTGGTGCAGTCGCTCTGCGAGTCCGGGTTCCAGCGCGGCGCCGTTGCCCTGCGTGGACTCCTGCAAGACACGTTCCAATTGCGGGTTGAGGGTGAACACCGGCAGCTCCGCCGACATTCCGGCGATCTCCTGCACGATGAAGCGGCCCAGTGCGGTGCGCACCGCGGCGGTCAGCACGGCCGGGTCCTGGCTGCTGGGCGCATGTTCGACCAGTGCCTCGGCGATCTTGCGCAGCTGGCGGATCGGAATGCGCTCGACCAGCAGGTTCTGCAGCACGCGCACCACCGCCGACAGCGGCAGCGCCTTCGGCGTCAGATCTTCGACGAGCTTGGGCGCGCTCTTGGCCAGGTTGGCCAGCAGGTGCTGCACTTCCTCATGGCCGAGCAGCTCGGGTGCGTGTTCGCGGATCAGGTGCGACAGATGGGTGGCGACCACGGTGGCCGGGTCGACCACCGTGTAGCCCAGCGTTTCGGCCTGGGCGCGCTGGTGCGGCTGGATCCAGGTGGCATCCAGGCCGAACGCGGGATCCTTGCCGGCAATGCCCTCCAGTGCGCCGAGCGCGCTGCCCGGGTCCAGGGCCAGTTCCCGGTCGGGGTGGATCTCGGCGGTGGCCACCGGCACGCCGTGCACCAGCACGCGATAGCCGTTGGCCGGCAGTTCCAGGTTGTCGCGGATGTGCACCGACGGGATCAGGAAGCCGACGTCCTGGGTCAGCTTGCGGCGCACGCCCTTGATGCGCGCCATCAGTTCGCCGCCCTGGTTGGCGTCCACCAGCGGGATCAACCGATAGCCGACCTCCAGGCCCAGTGGATCGACCGGGCGCAGCTCGTCCCAGCTCAGTTCGGCGGTGGGCGCCGGTGCGGCCGGGCGACCCAGTGCGTTGAGCGCGGCGGCGTCATTGCCTGCGGCTGCCGGGTCGGTGGCCGCGGCCTTGCCCTTGCGGTAGACCTTCCAGGCGATGAAGCCGAGGATCGCGGACAGCGTCAGGAAAGCGACGTTGGGCATGCCCGGCACCAGGCCGACCACGCCGATGATGCCGGCGGTGATCGCCAGCGCACGGTACTGGCCGAACACCTGGCCGGTCATGGCCTGGGCCATGTCCTGCGAGCGCGAGGCGCGGGTGACCAGCATCGCCACCGCGCTGGAGACCAGCAGCGCCGGCAGCTGCGCCACCAGGCCGTCACCGATGGAGAGCAGGGTGTAGGTGGCCGCGGCGTCGCCGAACGGCATGCCGTGCTGCAGCACGCCCACGGCCAGGCCGCCGAGCATGTTGATGAACAGGATCAGGATGCCGGCGATGGCGTCGCCGCGGATGAACTTGCTGGCACCGTCCATCGCACCGTAGAAGTCGGCTTCCTCGCGGACTTCTTCGCGGCGCAGCTTGGCTTCTTCACGCGTCAGCAAACCGGCGTTGAGGTCGGCGTCGATCGCCATCTGCTTGCCGGGCATCGCGTCGAGGATGAAGCGCGCGGTCACTTCCGAGACCCGGCCGGCGCCCTTGGTGATCACCACGAAGTTGATGATGGTGAGGATCGCGAACACCACGATGCCCACCGCGTAGTTGCCGCCGATCACGAATTCGCCGAAGGCGGCGATGACCTTGCCCGCGGCATCGTGGCCGTTCTGGCCGTTGAGCAGGATCACGCGGGTGGAGGCCACGTTCAGCGCCAGCCGCAGCATGGTGGTGATCAGCAGCACGATCGGGAAGATGGTGAAGTCCAGCGGGCGCTTCACGTAGACCACCGCCAGCAGCACCATCAGCGAGATGGCAATGTTGAAGGTGAACAGCGCATCGAGCACCGGCGCGGCCAGCGGCACCACGACCATGGCCAGCAGGGCCAGCACGATCAGCGGCGCGCCAAGACCCTGGCGGATCATTTCCAGGGCGCGGCGGGTGTTGAAGCCGGTGGAGGGCTGGGCGCTCACGGGCGGCCTCCCTTGCCGAATTCATCCACCTGGATGTGCGGGGCGTCCGGCATCGGGCCAGTGCGCCACGCGCGCAGCTGGTAGACGTAGGACAGGACCTGGGCGACGGCCGAATACAGTCTCACGGGGATTTCCTTTCCGAGTTGGCCCTCCCGATACAAGGCGCGTGCCAAAGGTGGGGCAGAGACGATCGCGACCTTGTTGCCGTCGGCCACTTCACGGATGCGCAGGGCGGTCTCGTCCACGCCCAGGGCGACCACGGTGGGGGCGTTCATGGCGCCGCCCTCGTACTTCAGGGCCACCGCGTAGTGGGTGGGGTTGACCACCACCACGTCGGCGGTGGGTACCGCTTCCATCATCCGGCGGTTGGCCATCTGCTGCTGCAGCTGGCGGATGCGGCCCTTGACCTCGGGGCTGCCCTCGCTTTCCTTCATTTCCCGGCGCAGCTCTTCCCGGGTCATCTTCAGCTTGCGCATCCAGTTCCAGCGCTGGTACGGCGCGTCGATGGCGGCCAGCACCAGCATCGCACCGGCGGTGGCCAGCAGCAGGCGCAGGGTGAAGCCGAGGCCGTCGGTGATGGCGGTCTCCAGCGGGTGGTGGATCAGCCCGCGCAGGGTGTCGAAGCCGTTCCAGACCACCAGGCCAGCGGCGACGCCGACGAAGGCCACGCGCAGCAGTGATTTGGTGAACTCGGCGATGGCCTCCGGGCCGTACAGGCGCTTGAGCCCGCTCATCGGGTTCATGCGGTTGATGTCGGGCAGCAACGCCTTCTGCGACCAGCGCAGGCCACCCATCACCAGCGGTGCGACGAAACTGGCCAGCAGGCAGACCAGCACCAGCGGTGCGATCACCAGCATGAACTGCAGCAGCAGGTCGCCGAAGTGGCCGAACAGTTCCTTCGGGTTCTGCCGAAGGCTCTGTTCCGGGCTGAGCGCCTGCTTCATCCAGGCCGCGGCGCCGCGGCCGATCGAGCCGCTCATGGCCATCACCGCCAGCACGCCGGCACCGAACACGGCGGCGGTGCCGAGTTCGCGCGAGCGCGGCAGGTTGCCCTGTTCACGGGCGTCGCGCAGGCGTTTTTCGGTCGGTTGTTCGGTCTTTTCGCCGGCGGATTCGTTCTCGGACATCACGGGCACTGCGGCAGGGGTTGCCGGGGTGCGTGCAAGAACTGTTCCGTGATGGGGTGTTGCCTATCCACGCACGGCGTGGATCTATTTGTAGAGCCGAGCCCATGCTCGGCTATGTTTGGATCGGGCGCGAAGAGCAGCCGAGCGCAGGCTCGGCTCTACAGGGGAGCGTTGTCGCTGGGCGGTGGGCTCTGCGCCAGTTCCACCCGTGGCCGCGGCAGGTCGTGCAGCTGCATGAAGCGGGCGGCGTCCACCGGCCGGCCCAGCAGGTAGCCCTGCAGGTAATCGCAGCCCAGGCGCTCCAGGTAGGCGCGCTGCGCGGCGGTCTCCACGCCCTCGGCCACGATATCCATGTCCAGTGCATGGCCCAGCGCCACGATGGCCGAGACGATCACCACGTCTTCGGCGCTGTGTTCCAGGTCGCGCACGAACGCATGGTCGATCTTGATCTCGGTGGCCGGCAGGCGCTTCAGGTACAGCAGGCTGGAGTAGCCCGTGCCGAAATCATCGATGGAAATGCCCACGCCCAGGGCGGAGAAGCTCTGCAGCAGGCGCAGGCTGGTATCGGTATCGCGCATCACCGTGCTCTCGGTGATCTCCAGCACCAGGTTGCGCGGGGCGATCGCGTAGCGCTCGATCACCTCGCGTACGTCCTGCAGCAGGTGCGGGGAACTGAACTGTACCGGCGACAGGTTCACCGACATCGACCAGCCTTCGTGACCGGCGTCATGCCAGCGGCGCAGCTGCAGGCAGGCCTGGTCCAGCGCCCAGCGCCCGATGTCGTTGATCGCGCCGCTGCGCTCGGCCAGCCGGATGAAGCGGTCCGGCGGGATCAGGCCATGCTCCGGATGGCGCCAGCGGATCAACGCTTCGGCACCGGCCACCTTCTGCGTGGCTACCTGGATCTTCGGTTGGTAGTGCAGGAACAGCTGCTCGCTGCCAATGGCCCGGCGCAGGTCGGCCAGCAGCCGGAACTGTTGTTCGGCGCTGTCATTCATCCAGTCGGCGAACAGCACGAAGGCGTTGCGTCCGGATTCCTTGGCCTGGTACATCGCTGCATCGGCGAAGGCCATCAGCTGCCGCTCGCTGGCGGCGTGGTCCGGGCAGATCGCCACGCCGATGCTGGCGGTTACCTGCAGTTCGTTGTCCGGCAGCAACGGCCCACTGCCTACCGCCTGCAGGATGCGGCGGGCCAGGGTCGGAAGGTCCTCGTCGTGCTCGATGCGCACCACCAGAACGAATTCGTCCCCGCCCAGACGGGCCAGCATGTCGTTGGGCCGAAGCAGCTGGCGGGTGCGTTCGGCCACCGCCACCAGCAGTGCATCACCGGCCTGATGGCCATAGGCATCGTTGACCTGCTTGAAGCCATCCAGGTCCATGAACATCACCGCGAAACGGCTGCCGCCCTGTTCGGCCTCGGCCAGTGCCTGCACGATTCGACGCTGCAGCAGCAGGCGGTTGGGCAAGCGGGTGAGCGGGTCGTGTAGCGCGGCCTGGGTCAGTTCCTGCTGCGCGTCGGTGAGCGAGGTGCTCAACAGGGAATTGCGCAGGCGCAGCAGCTGCGCCTCCACCCGCTGGTCCAGCCAGGACACCACCAGCACCACGGCCAGGATCGCCACGGTGAGCATCACCACCAGCATGGCCAGCCATTCGCTCTGTAGTCCATCGCCGACGGCTGCGCCGCAGATGCTGCCTTCCGGAAAGCGTGCGGCGGCCATGCCGGTGTAATGCATGCCGACGATGGCCAGCCCGAGCAGGCCCGCCGCTGCCAGCCGGTCGCCGACACGGGTGCGCTGCGCGCGCAGGCGGAACGCAACATACAGGGCCGTCCACGAAGCAGCGACTGCCACCATCAGTGAAAACAGCAGCCAGCCCGGGTCATAGTCGATGCCCGGCTGCATGCGCATTGCGGCCATACCAACGTAATGCATGCCGGCGATGCCGGTACCCATCAACAGTGCGCCGCCAGCCAGGCGCGGATGCGGCAGGGTGCGCAGCGAGACCAGCCACAGTGCGAACACTGACGAGGCGATGGCCAGGGCCAGGGAGAGCAGGGTGATGGGCAGGTCGTAGCCGAGCGGAATGGGCAGGTCGAAGGCGAGCATGCCGATGAAATGCATCGACCAGATGCCCAGGCCCATGGCGAAGCCGCCGCCCAGCCGCCACCACCACGCCGCGCCCTTGCCGGGTGCGGTGACCGTGCGCCCGGCCATTGCCAACGCAGTGTACGAAGCCATCACGGCAACCAGCAGCGAGATCGCCACCAGCCACGGGTTGTACGTGCCTACCAGCATTCGTCAGTCTCCCGGACCTGCCTGTCGACGGAAACCACGGTGGGGCATGCATGAGGCAGGCCGACGCCGGGCGGCGGCCACGTGCGGCATCCCCCCGGTTGCCGCGCATTCACTCTAACGCGCGGACCCGGGGGAAGGGCAAGCAGTAAAACGTGAAATTGCGCCCGTGTAGAGCCGAGCCCATGCTCGGCTGCCGCTCCCGCCGAAGACAGCCGAGCATGGGCTCGGCTCTACAGAAACAAAGGCATGGCAAGCAGTAAAAGGTGATGATCAGGTCAGTGTGTGACCGCGTCGGCCGCCTGGAAGGCGGCATCGAACAGGCGCTGTACCGGCGGGCCCATTTCCCCGGCCAGCAACGCCAGCAGAAACAGGCCCAGCAGCAGCGAGACCGGCAGGCCCAGCTGGATCGGGTTCAGCGCCGGGGCGGCCCGGGCCAGCACGCCGAACGCCAGATTCACTGCCAGCATCGCCACGGTCAGCGGGATCGCCAGGGTCAATGCGCCGCGCAGTACGGTCAGCAGGAAGGTCGGGGCGATGCTGAAGAAGGCGTGCGGGTCGGGCAGCGGCGCGCCGATCGGCAGCGCCCGGTAGCTGTCCACCACCAGTGAGATCAGCGCCAGGTGCCCGTTGGCGGTGAAGAACAGCAGGCCGAACAGCAGATAGAACCACTGGCCGATCACGCCCGAGGTGCCGCCACGCAGTGGGTCACTCATCTGCGCGAAGGCCAGGCCGGTGCCCTGGGCAATCAGTTCGCCGGCCATCGCCCCGGCCTCGAACACCAGCCGTAGCAGGAAGCCGATGGACACGCCGATGGCCAGTTCGCGGGCGATGGTCAGGACCGTGGCGGCATCGAAGCCCGTCCAGTCCGGTACTGGCGGCAGCAGCGGCGCCAGCGCGATGGCCAGGGTCCCGGCCAGCACGACGCGCACCCGCGCGGGAACGGCACGGGTGCCGACCATCGGCATGGCCATGGCCACGGCACCGATGCGCAGCATGGTCCACAGCACGGTGCCGATCATGCCGAAGGCCTGCAGGCCGTCGGCTGCCATCTGGGTGGCGGCGTCCATCGAAGCGCGCGTCCTAGCCGATCAGGTGTGGAATGCGCTGGAACAGCAGCGTGGTGAACTCCACCAGGTGGCCGATCAGCAGGCTGCCCAGCGCGAACAGCACCGCGGTCAGCGCCGCCGCCTTGGCAACGAAGGCGATGGTCGGTTCGTTGAGCTGGGTCGCGGCCTGCACCACGCCCACCACCACGCCCACCACCAGCACGGTGAGCAGCAGCGGGCCAGCCACCCACAATACGGTGATCAGGCCGCCACGCAGTTCGGTCAAGGCAAGTTCGGGAGACATTCGGATTCCATCTGCTTATGTAGAGTCGAGCCAGGCTCGACTGCCTTTCGATCACGCCGGATTGAAGCTCGCCGCCAACGTACCCACGGTCAGCACCCAGCCATCCACCAGCACGAACAGCAGGATCTTGAACGGTGCTGACACCAGCATCGGCGACAGCATCATCATGCCCATCGACATCAGCACGCTGGCCACGACCAGGTCGATGATCACGAACGGGATGAAGATCAGGAATCCGATTTCGAAGGCGGTCTTCAGTTCGCTGGTGACGAACGAGGCGACCAGCACCGGGAACGGGATCGCATCGGGGCTGGCGTAAGTGCCGTGCCCGGCGATGCCGGCGAAGGTCATCAGGTCGGTCTCGCGGATCTGCGCAAGCATGAAGGCGCGCAGCGGCGAGGTGGTCAGCGTCCAGGCGGTCTGGAAGTCGATCTCGCCATTGAGATAGGGCGCCATGCCGGTGCTCCAGGCCTTGTCCCAGGTCGGCAGCATGATCATTGCGGTCAGGAACAGCGCCAGGCCCAGCAGCACCTGGTTGGACGGCGTCTGGCCGGTGCCCAATGCCTGGCGCAGCAGGCCCAGCACGATGATGATACGGGTGAACGAGGTCAGCACCAGCAGCATCGACGGGATCAGGGTAATCGCCGTCATCAGCAGCAGGGTCTGCAGCGGCAGGCTGACCGGCGCACCGCCGATTTTGCCGACGTTGATGTCCGGCAGCGGCGTGGTCGGGGCGCCCGGGGCGGCGAAGGCCAGTGCCGGCAACAGGCACAGGGCAAGCATCAGCAGCCACGGCATCAGGGTGGCAAGACGGGTACGGGTGACACGCATGTCAGGGGTCCTTGCGCAGCCGCTGCTGCAGCAGCTGGGCGAAATTCGGCAGGTTCTTGAAGTCCGGCACGCGCACCGGTGCCGGCGGCGGCAGCGGTTCGGGCAGGGTATGCAGGGTGTTGATGCCGCCGGCGGTGACGCCCAGCAGCAGTTGCTGGCCATTGACCTCGACCACCACCACGCGTTCCTTGGCGCCGACACTGAGGCTGGCCACCAGCTTCATGCCTTCGGCCGGGCGGAAGCCGCTGCCGGGCATGCGCTTGAGCAGCCAGCCCAGGCCGACGACCAGGGCCAGCACCGCCAGCAGCGCCAGCACCGCACCGAACAGGCTGGGTGCGGCGGCCGCATGCTGGCCGACCTGCGGGCCAACCGGGGCGGCGGTCTTGCCGACCGCCAGCAGGGTGGAGGCCAGCAGGCTCAACGCAGTCTCCGGATCCGCTCGCTCGGGCTGACCACATCGGTCAGGCGCACGCCGAAGCGGTCATTGATCACCACGACTTCGCCATGGGCGATCAGGGTGCCGTTGACGAACACATCCAGCGATTCGCCGGCGCCGCGTTCCAGTTCCACCACCGAACCCTGGTTGAGCTGTAGCAGGTTGCGGATCGGCAGGCGGGCGCGACCGACTTCCAGCGACAGGGTCACCGGCACGTCCAGGATCACGTCCAGGTTCAGGTCAGGACCGTTCGCCTCATCGGCCTGCAGGCTGCTGAACTGGGCCGGGGTCGGTTCGAGGGCGTCGATATCGTTCATTGCGGGTCTTCCTGGATGACGGGTGCGCGCGGGCGGGTGCCCGGCGGATGGGTAGCGGTGATCTTCACGGCGTTCATGCCGTTGGCGATGCCGAACTCGCCGGTGAACACGGGAATGTTCTCCACGCACAGCGGCACCTGCGGGCTGAGTTCGATCGGCAGGATGTCGCCGACCTTCAGCTGGGTCAGGTCGCGCAGGGTCATGCGCTTGCTGGCCAGTACGCTGGACAGGGTCACCTCGGCGATGTTGAGCTGTTCGCGCAGGGTCTGGCCCCAGCTCTCGTCGCGGTCATTGCGGTCGCTCTGGATGCCGGCGTCGAGCAGCTCGCGGATCGGCTCCAGCATCGAGTACGGCAGGGTCACGTGGATGTCGCCGCCACCGCCGTCGAGCTCGACGTGCAGGCGGCACACCACCACGTACTCGCGCGGCGTCACGATGTTGGCGAAGTGCGGGTTGATTTCCGAGTTGATGTACTCGAAGTCGACATCCATCACCGGTGCCCAGGCTTCGCGAAGGTCGGCGAAGGTCTGCTTCAGCAGCAGGTGGATCACCCGCATTTCGGTGGCGGTGAACTCGCGGCCTTCGATGCGGGTGGGGTAGCGCCCGTCGCCGCCGAAGAAGTTGTCGACGATGGCGAACACCAGGGTCGGTTCGAACACGATCAGGCCGGTACCGCGCAGCGGCTTGAAGCGGATCAGGTTCAGGTTGGTCGGCACATACAGCGAGTGCATGTAGTCGTTGAACTTGATCAGCTCGATGCCGCGCACCGACAGTTCGGCCGAACGGCGGATCAGATTGAACAGGCCGATCCGCCACAGCCGCGCGAAGCGCTCGTGGACCATTTCCAGGGTCGGCATGCGACCACGGATGATGCGGTCCTGGCTGGCGAAGTCGTACGAACGCGCCTCGCCTGATGGCGGTTCCGGATCGGTCTCGACCGCACCACTGTCCACGCCGTGGAGCAGGGCATCAATCTCGTCCTGGGACAGCAGGTCATTCATCGGTGGGCCCTTACTGGGTCACGAAGCTGGTGAACAGCAGATCGTCGGCGCCGTTGCTGCCGGTCTCGGCCTTGAGCACTTTCTGGACTTCGGCCAGCGAAGCGGCCTGCAGCTTCTGCTTGCCGGCGACATCGGCGATCTGGTCCGGGCTGACCTGCGAGAACAGCATCAGCAGGCGTGCGCGGATGGCGGGGGCATGGGTCTTGATCGCTTCCAGCGCGGTCGGGTCGCGGGTCATCAGCTGCACTTCCAGCTGCAGGTAGCGCGGGCCGTCGACCGGGCCGTTGAGGTTGACCACGAACGCGGGGTCCAGCGCGAAGTACTGCGCCGGTGCCGGAGTGCTGGCCTTCTTCGGGGCCTGCGCGGTCTTCTCTTCGTGCTTGGACTGGGTGAAGAACCAGACGCCGCCACCGGCGGCAGCGGCGGCCAGCACGGCCACCAGTGCGGTGATCAGGATCGGACTACGCGGCTTGGCGGCCTTGTCCTTCTCGGCGGTCTTCTTGGTTTTGTCAGCGGCTGCGGCCACGGGGTGAAGCTCCTGAGGGTTGCTTCACCGGGATATGCAAGGGGTGTGCCGGAGCCGGGGCGGAGGGATGCGACGGAATTCCGTCGGATGCCTGTATCGGTAGCGCCGGGGCCATGCCCGGCGGAGGGTTGGGGCTCCGCCGGGCATGGCCCGGCGCTACCCGCTCGCGCGGTGTCAGGCGTATGCGTCCAGCAACCCGCGCTGGCGGATCAACTGCGCGGACGACAGGCTGGCGTCGCCTGGCGACGGTTCTCCGTCACCTGCCATGCCGCCGCCACCGGACTGGCCCGACGCATTGCCGTCACCGCCGGGGGCCTGGTGGCCGACATCGGCATGAGCAAGCTGGAAGCCCTGTTCGCCCAGCAGTTCACGCAGGCGTGGCAGGCTGCTTTCCAGTGCCTGGCGCACGTCCACATGCGGGCTGCTGAAGCTGGCGTGCACCTTGTCGCCGTTCAACTGCAGGCGCACGTCGACCGGACCCATGTCGTCCGGACTCAGCCGGATGTGGGCATGGCCGATCTTCTGGTCGGCCAGCCAACCCAGGCGCGCACCGATTGCCTGGTCGAAACCATCGTCGCCGAGCACCGGCTTCGGTGTCGGTTCGCCATTGAAGATGGCATTGCCCGTGGCCAGCGCGGCCTTCAGATCCTGCACAGCCGCGTTGCCCGGTGCATGCAGCAGCGGCGCCGTGGCGCGGTCGCCGATGAGGGTTGCGTCGCTGCCTTCACCGCGCTCGCCGCGCTTACCGGGCAGCACCAGCTCAGGCAACGGCAGAGTGGTCGCCTGGTCGGCCCCATTGGGGGCGTCGCCTTCGGCGGTGGCCGTAGCGGTCGCCGCTGCTGTGGAGGGCAGGGCTGCTGCGACCGGCAGTGCAGCGGGCGAGGGCAGTGCGTTGCCGTCTGCATCGGTGGCCGTCGCCACTGCTGGCAGAGCGGCGGCAGGATCGGCAGGTGTCGGTACCGCCAGTACCAGTCCTGCCAGGCCGAGCGGCGGCCATGGGGCTTCCTCGGTCGTCGCCGAGGCGTCCTTTTCGGCAGCGGGCCTGGCTTGCACCGGGGGCACCGTCGCCGCAGTCTCTTCGGGTACGACAGCGCTGTCCGGCCTGCGCTCGGCGCTGGACTGGCCATTGCTGTCGGATGCCGGCCCCTGTGCAGGCGACGTGGGCATGTTCGAGGGCCTGGAGGATCCATCGGCGCCCGGCGCACCCCCCTGCAGCAGCTGGCTGAAATCCTTGCTGCCCTCACCGCGTGGCGCGCGCGTTGCGCTGCTGCCGGAATTCTGCGGCTGCGCGTTGGCGCTGCTGGCCAATGGCGCGGGCATCACGAGCGGCTTCCCTGCTCGGCGCCGTCCTGGTCTTCGGTCTGTACCAGGCGGGCGCGGCGGGCACCGATGTCATCCATCTCGCGCTGGTCGCGGCGGTCCGTCACCACCTTCTCCTGTGCGCGGTAGCTGGCGGCCAGTTGTTCCAGCACGGCCTTGTCACGGCTGGCCAGGATCAGCCGGGCGCGCTCGGCTTCCACCTTCTCGCGGTTGCCATTGACCGTGGCCTGCTGCTGTTCGACCGCACTGTCGAGGCGGTCGAGAAACGCGCGCCGGTTCAGCAGCTGCGCCGGGCTGGTCGCCGCCATCTGCGCATTCGCATACTCCTCGGCGTAGCGGCGCAGTTCGTCCAGTCGCGACAGATGGGTATCGAGCACGCGCTGGCGTTCGGCCAGATCGCGGGCCACCGCGTCCTCGTGTTCCTGGGCCCGCTTCAGAAGGGGATCGATGCGCTTGGACTGGTTCATGGCTTAACTCTCTTGTTCCACCAGGCGCTGCAGCGCCGCCTGGCTGTGCGGGAGATCTGCGGCCTTGGCAACGTCCTGGCCGAGGAACTCCATGATTTCCGGCCAGCGTTCCAGGGCTTCGTCGGTGGCCGCGTCGTTGCCGCGCTGGTAGGCACCGATGGCGATCAGGTCGCGGTTGGCCGAGTAGGCCGAGACCAGTCGCTTCAACTTGCGGATGCGCAGGCGCCACGGCTCGTCGGCGATTTCCGTGACCACACGGCTGACCGACGATTCGACGTCGATGGCCGGGTACAGGCCGCTGTCGGCCACGCGCCGCGAGAGCAGGATGTGGCCGTCGAGGATCGCGCGCGCTGCATCGGCGATCGGATCCTGCGGATCATCGCCTTCGGTCAGCACCGTATAGAACGCGGTGATCGAGCCACGGCCCTTGGCGCCGTTGCCGGCGCGTTCGACCAGTGCCGGCAGTTTGGCGAACACCGACGGTGGGTAACCGCGGGTGGTCGGCGGCTCGCCGACCGACAGACCGATCTCGCGCTGCGCCTGGGCGAAGCGCGTCAGCGAGTCCATCAGCAGCAGCACGTTCAGGCCCTGGTCGCGGAACCATTCGGCGATGGCGGTGGCACGGTAGGCGCCGTGCAGGCGCGCCAGTGGCGGTCGGTCGGCGGGGCTGGCCACCACCACGGCGCGGCGCAGTCCTTCTTCGCCCAGCGTGGTCTCGACGAAATCGCGGACTTCGCGGCCACGTTCACCGATCAGGCCGACCACGATCACGTCGGCGGCGGTGTAGCGGGTCATCATGCCCAGCAGCGTCGACTTACCGACGCCAGAACCAGCGAACAGGCCGACACGCTGGCCGCGGCCGATCGGCAGCAGCGCGTTGATCGCACGCACGCCCACGTCCAGCGGCTGGGTGATCGGTTCACGTGCCAGCGGATTGATCGACACGCCGGCCATGCCGACATGGCCCTCGGCGCGGATCGGGCCCTTGCCGTCCAGCGGCACGCCGTCGCTGTCGATGACGCGGCCGAGCAGGCCTTCGCCCACTTCAACGCCGCCACGGCGTGCGGACGGCACCACCCGCGCATTGGGCAGCAGGCCGTGCAGTTCCGCGCTCGGCATCAGGTAAGTGCGCTCGCCGGCGAAGCCGACCACTTCGGCATCGACCCAGCCACCATCGACCACTTCCACCTTGCAGCTGGCACCCAGCGGCGCTTCGCAGCCGACCGCTTCCAGGGTCAGTCCGACCGCGCGGCGCAGCACGCCTTCGCGGATCAGGCCACGGCCATGGGCGGTATCCACGCGCAGGCCATCGAGCCGACGGGCCAGGCGCAGGTTGCGGGCGATGGCCCAGTCGGCCGGTGGCGGCGTCGGCTGCGGATCGGGGGTCATGCATTGGCTCCGGTCTGGCGGATCACCGCGTCCAGCGCGCCGCGCAGGCGGGCTTCCAGGGTGCCGTCGATGCGCACGGCTTCTGCGTGCACGCGAAGATCGCCGCGGCTGAGGCTGGTGTCTGGCACCAGGCGTTGTTGTGGCGGCAGGCTCAACAGCGGGGCAAGGGCAGCGATGTCGTCCGGGTGCAGTCGCACTTCGACCTCGCGGGTGCTGCCGCCCACCGCGTCGATCGCCTCACCGACCAGCTGTGCCAGCAGTGCCGGGTCAGCTTCGTAGGCGCGGCCGACCAGCGCGCCAGCGATGCGTACCGCCAGTTCGCCCAGTGCGCCGACCACTTCGTTCTCCAGCCGCACCAGCGGTCGGCTGAAGTTGTCGAGGATGCCTTCGATCTGCGCGGCGAGGCGACGCACTTCCGCCTGTCCCTGGCCGTAACCTTCGCTATGGCCGTGCTGGAAGCCTTCCTTCTCGGCGCTGTCCTGGATGGCCTGGATTTCCTCCAGGGTCGGCAGCTGCAGCGGTGGCTCGGGTTCGTGTTCCGGGTCCGGCTCGGTGAGTTCGAACGCATCCTCCTGATCCAGCACCGGGTCGGGCTGGGCCAGCAGGTCCGGGGCAAGCCAGCGCACGACGTTGCTCACAGCATGGCCTCCGCGCTGCCACCAATGGTGACGGTGCCTTCATCGGCCATGCGCTTGACGATGGCCAGGATCTCGCGCTGCGCGCCTTCCACGTCGGACAGGCGCACCGGGCCACGGGCTTCCATGTCTTCCAGCAGGATCTCGGCCGCGCGCTGCGACATGTTGCGGGTGATCTTGTCGCGCACCTTGATGTCGGCACCGCGCAGGGCCAGGCCCAGGCGCTCGCCGCTCACTTCGCGCAGCACCAGCTGCATCTCGCGGTCGTCCAGGTCCACCAGGTCGTCGAACACGAACATCAGGTCCTGGATGCGGTTGCTCAACGGCGCATCGATGCGGGCGATTTCGCCCAGGATCGCCTGGTCCTGGCCGCTGTCCATGAAGTTCAGGATGTTGGCCGCGCACTGCACGCCGCCGATGTTGGACGACTTCAGGTTCTGGTTGCCGGCGAACTGGCGCTCCATGATCTCGTTGAGTTCATTGAGTGCGTTCGGCGGAATGCCGTCGAGCGTGGCGATGCGCAGCAGCACGTCCACGCGGGTGCGGTCCGGCAGCAGCTTCAGCGCGTCGGCGGCCTGGTCGGTTTCCAGGTGCGCCATCACGATGGCGATGATCTGCGGGTGCTCGTTGCGCACCAGATCGGCCACCGCGCGCGGGTCCATCCACTTCAGCGCGTCCAGCCCGGTGGTGTTGCGGCCGAGCAGGATGCGGTCGATCAGGTTGCCGGCCTTCTCGCTGCCCAGCGCCTGCACCAGCATGTTGCGGATGTAGTCGTCCGAGCCCACGCCCAGCGAGGTCTTCGAGCCCAGTTCCTGGCCGAACTGGTCCATCACCCGTTCCACCTGTTCGCGGGTGATGTCGGTCATGGTGGCCATGGCGATGCCGATCTTCTGCACCTCCTTGGGTTCCATGTGGCGCAGCACTTCGGCTGCATCCAGCTCACCCAGGGACAGCAGCAGCACGGCCGCGCGCTGCACGCCGGTCAGTTGTGCCTCAGTCATTGGCCACCCAGCCCTTGACCACCTGGGCCACGCGCTTGGAGTCGGTCTTCACGGCTTCACGCGCCATCCGCAGTCGTTCCTCATATGAATCCACCGGCAGGGCCAGTGCATCCGGCCCGCCCAGGCTGGCCCGGTCGGCGCCCAGCGCCGGCAGCGGCATGCCATCGTCATCGACCAGCTGCACGTCCGCGGTGTGCGGTTCCAGTGCCTGTTCGTCGTTCTTCCTGTTCTGGCCGGTGATCGCACGCAATGCCGGGCGCAGCACGCCGAACAGCAATGCCAGCACCACCACGGCGCCCAGCAGCATGCGGCCGGCATCGTGCACCCACGGCAGCTCCCACCAGGCCGGGCCTTCGACCGGCGTGGTATCACGCACGAACGGGGCGTTCATCACCGACACGGTATCGCCACGCTCGGCATTGAAACCGACGGCCTGCTTGACCAGTGCCTCGACGCGGGTCAATTCGGCGGCCGACAGCGGCTGCGGGCTGACCTTGCCGTTGGCGCCGGCGCGCGGCACGTTGTCCACCAGGACCGCCACCGAGACGCGCTTGATGCGGCCCGCCGGCTGACGGGTGTGCTGCAGGGTGCGGTCCAGCTCGTAGTTGCGGGTCGCGTTCTTGCTGCTTTCGGTCGGCGCCTGCGCGGTGGCCGGCGCGGCCTGCTGGCCCGGCGGGCTGTTGCTGGTCGCGCCCGGCACGCCCTGCGGGCCCGGGGTGCTGGTGGTGTTCTCGCTCATCTGCTCGCTGCGCAGCTTCTGCGGTTCACCGTTGTAGAGCTCACGGGCTTCCTCGGTTACCGAGAAATCCATGTCCACGCTCACTTCCGGGTTGACGCGGCCGGGGCCGGTCATCGGTTCCAGCAGCTCGCGGATGCGCTGGTTGAACGAGGTTTCCTGGCGGCGCACCTGTTCGAACTGGGCAGCGTTGACCGCCGCCTCACTGTTCGGGTCGCTGACGCTGAGCATGCGCCCGCTCTGGTCGACCACGGTCACCCGTTCCGGGGCGAGATCCGGGATGCTGGCCGCGACCATGTGCACGATGGCGTCCACCTGGCTGCGTTCCAGCTGCTGGCCGCCACGCAGTTCCAGGGTCACCGAGGCGCTGGCCACGTCACGCTGGCGGGTGAAGGCGCTGGGCTTGGGAATGGCCAGGTGCACGCGCGAATCGCGCACCGGGCGCAGCGTGTTGATGGTGCGCGACAGCTCGGTTTCCAGCGCATGCTGGTAGCGCGCGCTTTCGACAAACTGGCTGACGCCGAAGCCCGGGTCGCGCTCCATCAGCTCGAAGCCGAGCTTGCCGCTGTCGGTCAGGCCGGAGCCGGCCAGCTTCAGGCGCGCGTCGTGCAGGTTCTTTTCCGGCACGGTGATGCCACCGGTGGCCGGGTCGAGCGCGAACGGAATCTGCGCGGCGCGCAGCAGGTCGGTCGCTTCAGCGGTCGCCTTCTGGTCCAGGCCGGTGTACAGCGGGACCATGCCCGGCTTCTGCGACCAGAAGAACACGGACAGGCCTGCCGCCACCGCCACCGCGATCATCGCCATCAGGCCCAGCCGACGGGTGATCTGCAGACTCTGCAGGCGGTCGAACCATTGCCCGGCCTTTTCGGCGTTCAGGCTGTCCTTGGAGAGCGTCAGTGCCATGCGTCTCTATTCCTTACAGCGGCATGTTCATCACGTCCTGGTAAGCCTGGACGAGACGGTTGCGGACTTCCACGGTGGCGCGGAAGGCGATCTGGGACTGCTGCGAGGCGACCATCACCTTGGCGAGGTCGGCGCTGGGGTCGCCCATTTCGAAGGCTTTGGCGAGGGCGCCGGATTTCTGTTGCGCATCGTTGACGCCGGCAATCGCACCACGCAGGGTTTCGGTGAAGCTGGCCGGCTGGGCCTGCGGTGCGTCCAGCACCGTGCCCGGCAGGGCGTTGCTGCGCGGCGTTTCGCCCAGCGGGTTGAGCGCCGGCTGTCCCATCTGGGTCTGATAGGAGCGGATCTGCGAAAGGATCGAAGTGACGGAGTGGGACATCTGCAACGGTTCCAGAAACAGGGATGGGGTTGTCTGCTGGAGCCAGTGCAAGTGCCGTGCCGAAACCGGTTTTCGATTCAGTGAAGTGAGGAGGTTGGGTGTGCTGGCAGGGCTGCGCCCTGCACCCGCCGAAGCAACGTCAACGTCAACGTCAAAAGCGGGCATTCCGTGGGATGGCGGGGTGGGCCCGGTTGCGGGGGACGCCGTAAACCCCGCTCCGCGGTCCGGCCCAGCCGCTGGCGGCTGTGCGTTCGCGCGCTTGCGAAGCAGTGCTTCGCGAGCAAAGCGCCCTCACCCATGGGGGCTTGGTCGCCGCATCCATGCGGCTCACACCCCCGCAACCGGACCCACCCCGCCTTCGACAGGTTCCCGCCGCTGTTGGTCGGCACGGGGTCGGATCCGTTTTCCAAAGGAAAACGCCTCTGACCCCGTGTTTGAACCGCTGGCGGAAACATTCCGTTGTCGGAACGTAACGTGGCGTTGCCGCAGACGGGTGTACGCTGCCTCCATGATGGCCACGACAGTCGGGCAGCAGCAGTTGGTGGCGGCACGTGCCGCTTTCGCCGAGGGCGATGTGCGCTCATTGGGCGTGTTGCCGCTGCCGCTGCAGCAGTCATGGCTGCGTTCGCGCGCGGCGGGCCTGCAACCGGGGCAGGAGCCGGACTATCGGCCGCTGCTGTGGGGCGGACAGCGTCTCCCGCATCCCGACGACCGGCGCCTGGCACGTTGCGTGCAGCCGGAGCTGGAGCAGCTCTGGGCGGCCTTCGGTGGGCGCGGCTGGACGATGTTCTGCGCCAACCGCGACGGCATGGTGATCGCGCAGCAGGCCCACGGCCTGGAAGATGCTCCCTTGCTGCGGCCGATCCAGGTCGGGCGACAGCTGGGCGAGACGGAGATCGGCACCACCGCGCCGGCGGTCAGCCTGGCTGACGATGTGCCTGCACTGGTACGCGGCAACGAACATTACCTGCAGCGGTTCGCGCCGGTGTTCTGCCTGAGCGAGCCACTGCACGATCTCGACGGTCGGGTCTGTGGGGTGATCGACATCACCGGTCTTGGCGAACGCGATCCCGCCCTGCTGCAGGGCTATTTCCGGCAGGCTGCGCTGGCCAGCGAAAATCGCTTGTTCCATAGCCTCACCGACGTGCACCTGCTGGCCGTGCAGCATGATCCGCGCTGGCTGGCGTCACCGCTGCAGGGACTGCTGGCGGTGCAGGAGGATGGCCAGCTGCGTGCAGCCAACCGCGTTGCACGGCGCCTGCTGGGCCTGCCACGGCGGGGGCCATTGCCGCTGCTGGATCTGGAGGCGCTGTTTGCTGGCGCCAGTGCGGCGCAACGGCGTCGCCTGCTGCAACCGGGCGCAGCGCATCGGGTCCGGTTGGGCGAGGGTAGTGCGGTGTACCTGCAGCGTCTGCAGGGGCCGCGGGGCGGGGCGCACCGGTCTACTCAGCAGAGCACCCCGGCAGATCCGGTCGCGCCGCTGCTGCGTGACCAGCAGCGTGAGGCCGCGCGCCGCGCGGCCCAGGCCGCTGACGGCAACCTCAGCCTGGCTGCACGCCAGCTGGGGATCTCGCGCACCACGCTGTACAAGCTGCTGCGCGATTGACCGCGTAGTCCGCCGGGCATGACCCGGCGGGGGCATCAGTCGCGGAAGTTGTTGAACTGCAGCGGCAGCTCGAACTTGCCGGCCTTGAGTACGGCAATGGCGTCCTGCAGGTCGTCGCGCTTCTTGCCCTGCACACGCAGCTTGTCGCCGTTGATCTGGCTTTCCACCTTCAGCTTGGCGTCCTTCAGTGCCGCCGCGATCTTCTTGGCGATCTTCTGCTCGATGCCCTGCTTGACGGTGATCTTCTGCCGGGCCTGGGCCAGGTTGGTCTCGATGTCACCGAACTCCAGGCTGAGCACATCGATGCCGCGCGCGGCCAGGCGTGCACGCAGGATGTCGTTCATCTGCTTGAGCTGGAACTCGGTCGGCGCAGTCTGGTTGATGACATCGCCATCGCGCTCGAACTTGGCGTCCACGCCCTTGAAGTCGAAGCGGGTGGCCAGTTCGCGGTTGGCCTGGTCGATGGCGTTGGTCAGCTCGTGGGTGTCGACTTCGGACACGACGTCGAAGGAAGGCATGGGCGTGGCTCCGCGGAATTCAGTGGCCGCCATTCTATCGCGGCGCCCATGCCCGGCGCCCGGCGGGGCGCGCGGTCGGCGATAATGGGCCATGAACGTGCAACGCTCCCCTTCGCGCGCGGTGGCCTGGATGGTCGCGGCGGTCGCCTGTTTCTCGCTGATGGACGCTGGCATGAAGCAGCTGTCGGCCAGCTATCCCACGCTGGAAGTGACTTTCCTGCGTGGTGCGGCCTCGTTGCCGTTCGTGCTGGTGTGGGTGCTGGTCAGCGCCGGCCCGCGCTCGCTGATCCCGCGCCGCTGGGGCCTGCACCTGCTGCGTGGCGGGCTGGGCATGGCGATGATCGGCTGCTTCGTGTTCGCCCTGCGCGACCTGCCGCTGTCCACCGCCTACACCATCTATTTCGTCGCCCCGTTGTTGATCGCTGCACTCTCGGTGCCACTGCTCGGTGAACGGGTCGGGCCGCGGCGCTGGGTTGCCATCGGCATCGGCCTGGTGGGCGTGCTGGTGGTGCTGCGGCCGGGCGTGGATGGCTTCATCTCGGTACCGGGGCTGATGGTGCTTGCTGCGGCCACCGCCTATGCCGTGGCAGCGATCACGGTCAGCCTGCTGACCCGCACCGA
This sequence comes from Stenotrophomonas sp. AS012628, assembly GCF_010608305.1. Taxonomy (NCBI): domain Bacteria; kingdom Pseudomonadati; phylum Pseudomonadota; class Gammaproteobacteria; order Lysobacterales; family Lysobacteraceae; genus Stenotrophomonas; species Stenotrophomonas sp. AS012628. The sequence goes on from NZ_VMBJ01000015.1 coordinate 39,909, forward strand.
TACCTCGCAGTCGATGGTGGTCTGGTTCCTGGTGATCATGGCCATCGGTGCCGGGCTGCTGTCCATTCCCGGTTGGGTGCCGCTGCAGCTGGCACATGCCCCGCTGATCGCCGGCATGGGACTGGCCGGGGCACTGGGCCAGATCGCCCTGACCAAGGCCTTCCAGCTGGGCGAGGCCTCGATGATCGCGCCGCTGGAGTACAGCGGGCTGGTCTGGGTGATTGGCTGGGACCTGGCCTTCTGGGGCCAGCTGCCTGATGGCTATACCTGGGTGGGCGCGGCGATCATCGTGGCTTCGGGGCTGTACCTGCTGCACCGCGAGCGGGTGAACCGGCAGGAGCCGCCGAAGCCGCTGGATCACCCCTGAGCCGGTTGGGCCAGGATCCGACCCCAGGGTCGGGTCCCCACAGGGGCCCTAACCCCAGCCAATGCGTCGGCGCGGGCGACTTAGAACCAAAAGGAATAACATTCTGGCCCATGGCGCGGGCGCGCGACCGCCTGCGCTGGTAGGCTGCACGCCCCCTTCCGTCACCCAGCCGGTGAGCCACGCCCGTGATCGAGTTCCAGCGCCTGCACAAATCCTATGCCGTTGCCGGCCGCGAAGTCAGCGCGCTGCAGCCGCTGGACCTGACCATAGAGGCCGGTGAGGTCTTCGGCATCATCGGCCATTCCGGCGCCGGCAAGTCGACTCTGATCCGCATGATCAACCGCCTGGAAGAGCCCAGCGGTGGTCGCCTGCTGATCGGTGGCGAGGATGTCACCGCACTGGATGCGGACGGCCTGCGCGCACTGCGCCGGCGCATCGGCATGATCTTCCAGCACTTCAACCTGCTGTCCTCGCGCACGGTGGCCGGCAATGTCGCCTTCCCGCTGGAGCTGGCCGGCACGCCGAAGGCGGAGATCGACGCGCGCGTGGCCGAGTTGCTGCAGACCGTGGGCCTGGAGGCGCACGCGCAGAAGTACCCGGCGCAGCTGTCCGGTGGTCAGAAGCAGCGCGTCGGCATCGCCCGCGCGCTGGCGACCCGCCCGCAGATCCTGCTGTGCGATGAGGCGACCAGTGCGCTCGACCCGCAGACCACGGCCTCGGTGCTGTCGCTGCTGTCGAAGATCAATCGCGAGCTGGGCCTGACCATCGTGCTGATCACCCACGAGATGGATGTGATCCGCCGTGTGTGCGACCGCGTGGCCGTGCTCGACGCCGGCCAGATGGTCGAGACCGGGCCGGTCACCCGCGTGTTCCTGCACCCGCAGCACCCGACCACGCGCCGTTTCGTCAGCGAATCGGAGCATGTGGACGAGGGCGCGCTGCACCGCGATTTCGACGTGGTCGGCGGCCGCATCGTGCGCCTGACCTTCCTCGGCGGCGACACCTACGAACCCCTGCTTGGCAGCGTCGCGCGCCAGACCGGGGTCGACTACAACATCCTGTCCGGCCGTATCGACCGGATCAAGGACACCCCGTATGGCCAGCTGGTGGTCGCCCTGGTGGGCGGCGACCAGTCCGCCGCGCAGGCCGCGTTCGTGGCCGCCGGCGTGCATGTTGAGGAGCTGCGTCGATGATCGTCGCCACTGCTGAAGGTTTCTTCCGCCACCTGGATGCGGACAAATGGGTGGATATCGGCAAGGCCACCATCGAGACGCTGCTGATGATGGCCGGCTCGCTGCCGCTCACCCTGGCCATCGGCCTGCCGATGGGCGTGCTGCTGTATGTGTTCGGTGCGCCGCAGATGAAGCGCCGGCCGCTGGCTTACGGCGTGCTGGCGATCGTGGTGAACCTGCTGCGTTCGGTGCCCTTCATCATCCTGATGGTGGTGCTGATTCCGGTGTCGCTGTGGCTGATGGGCCAGTCGATCGGCGTGCTCGGCACGCTGCCGGCGCTGGTGATCGGCGCGGCGCCGTTCTATGCGCGCCTGGTCGAAACCGCCCTGCGCGAAGTGGACCGCGGCGTGGTCGAGGCGGCGCAGTCGATGGGCGCCACCACCTGGCAGCTGGTCACCCGGGTGCTGCTGCCTGAAGCCCGGCCGGGCCTGATCGCGGCCGCTACGGTCACCACGGTGGCCCTGGTCGGCTTCACCGCCATGGGTGGTGCGATCGGCTCCGGGGGCCTGGGCGATCTGGCGCTGCGCGAAGGCTACCAGCGCAACCGTACGGACGTCGCCCTGGTCACCGTGGTGGTGCTGCTGATCCTGGTGCAGCTGCTGCAGATGCTCGGCGACCGCCTGGTCGCGCACTACAGCCGCAAGTAATCGGTGCGTCCGCCGGGCATGGCCCGGCGCTACCGGAACGTTCGCGTGGCAGGGTAGCGCCGGGCCATGCCCGGCGAGCGCTCTCTCAACGCACGTTCGGCACTTCGTAGCCCAGCTTCCCGACCTGTTCCGGGTGCTGCGGTACGCGCTTGAGCTTGTCGGTGTTCACGCCGTACTCGTCGCGCAGGCGTTCGGCCAGCTCCTTGTACAGCGCCTTGTCCATGTCCGGCGTGCGCGAGAAGATCCAGGCCATCTCACGGCCGGGGTAGCCGATCAGCGCCCACGAGTAATCCGGCGCCACTTCCAGCACCCGCGAATGGGTCGGCACGACGCGGTAGAACCAGGTGCGCCAGCCGTGGTTGCCGCTGTCCGGGTCGACGCTGGCGCGGGCACGCACTTCCTGCAGCGGTTCGCCGAAGCCATCACGGTAGCGGTAGGTGATGCCGACCTTGTGCGCGTCGCGCAGCTCGTACTCGTTGACGCTGGCGACATGGCCACGTTCGATGAAGTTCGGCACGCGGCCGATCACATACCAGGTGCCCATGAAGCGCTTCAGGTCGATCGGTGCGTCCAGGGCAGCTGCACCAGAGGCACTGGTACGGGGCGACGGCGGCTCACTGGCGGCCACGGCGGGGCCGGCCAGGGAAAGGGCCAGCAGCGCGGCGCAGAGCGGGCGGATCGAAGTCATGCGGGAGCGGGCTCCAGTGGGCTTGCACGCGCATGGTCGACTGTGTGCACGCGATCCGTCAATGGTGTCGCAACCTGTGAGAAGGGCCTTGCCCAAACTGTGTTGCATTGTCCACCGGAGAAGCCCCATGAACGCACGTTCCGTTCGCCGCCCTGCAACTGAACGCGTCATCATTGAACGCGCCGATCCACGCCTGCTGCGCAGCGTGCAGCAGGTGGCGCTGGCCGGCCTGGCACTGGTGCTGGTCTGGCCAGCCGCGCGCGGCAGCAACGCCTGGCTGGGCTGGCTGCCGATGTGGCTGGTGGGCATGCCGCTGGTGGCCTGGTGGGCGTTGCTGCGCTTCCCGCTGCCTGGACTGTCGTGGCTGCGGCTGGCCCGGCGTACCGGTGGACAGGCCCGTCGCCGCACCGGCGGCACGACCCGTGGCCGGCGCAGCCCCGCGGCCACGGCCTGACCTTCGACACGGGGGAGACCGCGACATTCCGTGCTAGCGTTCCAAGGCTTATGACTGCCTGGAGCTGCAATGTCACGACTCGCTTCCGCCTGCCTGCTGGCCGGCATGATGACCGCTGCCTCGGTGGGGACCGCCGTGGCCGCTGAAGACACCGACCGTTACGCCTGGCTCGAAGACGTCACCGGCGACAAGCCGCTGACCTGGGTCAAGGAACAGAACGCCAAGTCCGAGGCGCGCCTGGCGCAGACCCCGGCCTTCAAGCAGATGGAGACCCGCATCCGCGAGGTGCTCGACTCCGATGCCAAGATTCCCGGCGTGCAGAAGATCGGCGACTACTACTACAACTTCTGGAAGGACCAGCAGCACGAGCGTGGCCTGTGGCGCCGCACCACCCTGGCCGAGTACCGCAAGGCCTCGCCGCAGTGGGAAACCGTGCTTGACCTGGATGCGTTGAACAAGGCCGAAGGCGAGAACTGGGTCTGGCACGGTGCTGACTGCCTGCGTCCGGACTACAGCCGCTGCCTGATCGCGCTGTCACGCGGTGGCGCCGACGCCGATGTCACCCGCGAATTCGACCTGTCCAACAAGAGCTGGATCAAGGACGGCTTCTTCCGTCCGGAGTCGAAGGGCGGCCTCAGCTGGATCGATCGCGATACGGTGTTCGTCTACACCGACTTCGGTGCCGGTTCGATGACCACCTCCGGCTACCCGCGCGTGGCCAAGCTGTGGAAGCGCGGCACGCCGATGGCCTCGGCCACGGCCGTGTACGAAGGCAAGCCGGAAGACATGTACATCGCGGCGATGCACGATGACACCCCGGGCTTCGAGCGCAACCTGGTCAGCCGCACCCTGGCCTTCTACAACAACGAGATCTACCTGCGCGGCGACGACGGCACGCTGACCAAGATTGATGCGCCGAACTCGGCCGAGAAGGGCCTGCACAAGCAGTGGCTGACCCTGGAGCTGCGCGACCCGTGGACCGTGGGCGGCAAGACCTATGCCTCCGGTTCGCTGCTGGCCACCAAGCTGGATGACTTCCTGGCGGGCAAGCGCGACTTCGAGGTGCTGTTCACCCCGACCGCGACCACCTCGTTGGCCAGCGCCACCTGGACCAAGAGCCATCTGGTGCTGAACGTGCTGGATGACGTCAAGAACCGCCTGTCGGTGCTGACCCCGGGCGCCGATGGTTGGCAGACCAGCCGTTTCGTCGGCGCGCCGGCCTTTGGCACGCTGGGCGTGGCCGCGGTGGACAGCAACGACAGCGACGCGGTGTGGCTGACCGCTACCGACTACCTGACCCCGACCACGCTGGCACTGGCCGAGATCGGCCAGGCGCCGGAAACGCTGAAGACCATGCCGGCCTTCTTTGATGCCAAGGGCAAGGTGATCGAGCAGCACTTCGCCACCAGCAAGGACGGCACCCGCGTGCCGTACTTCGTGGTGCACGACAAGGCGATGAAGCTGGATGGCTCCAACCCGACCCTGCTGTACGGCTACGGTGGTTTCGAGATCTCGCTGACCCCGAACTACTCCGGTGGCATGGGCCGCGCCTGGCTGGAGAAGGGCGGCGTGTACGTGGTCGCCAACATCCGTGGTGGTGGCGAGTACGGCCCGCGCTGGCACCAGGCAGCGCTGAAGCAGAACCGTCACAAGGCCTATGAAGACATGGCCGCGGTGGCGCGCGATCTGGTCAAGCGCAAGATCACCAGCGCCAAGCACCTGGGCGTGCAGGGCGGCAGCAACGGTGGCCTGCTGACCGGCAACATGCTGACCCAGTACCCGGAACTGTTCGGTGCGGTGGTGGTGCAGGTGCCGCTGCTGGACATGAAGCGCTACAGCCATCTGCTGGCCGGTGCCTCGTGGATGGCCGAGTACGGTAACCCGGATACCAGCGACTGGGAGTTCATCAAGACCTTCTCGCCGTATCACCTGTTCAACGCGAAGAAGAACTACCCGCCGGTGCTGTTCACCACCTCCACCCGCGATGATCGCGTGCATCCGGGCCACGCCCGCAAGATGGCCGCGAAGATGATCGACGCCGGCAAGGACGTGACCTACTACGAGAACATCGAAGGTGGCCACGGCGGTGCAGCCAACAACGCGCAGGCCGCACACATGTCGGCGCTGGCCTACAGCTTCCTGTGGGAACGCCTCGGCGGTAAGTGACGGAATGAAAAACGCCGCCTTCGGGCGGCGTTTTTCGTTGGGTCCGCGTATCCACGTGGCGTGGAGCCAGTAGATCCACGCCATGCGTGGATGCTGTTCGCGCAGGGCGATCAGGTGCCCCAGCTCTTCAACCCACGCGCGATCCGCGCCACCGCCTCCTGCAATCGCGGCACTTCCTGCGTATAGGCCAGGCGCACATGCTGGTTGGCGCGATGGAAGCCGAAATCCAGCCCGGGGGTGAATGCCACGTGCTCGGTTTCCAGGAAGTGCGCGCAGAACGCCTGCGCGTCGTCGGTGAATGCGCTCACATCGGCGTACAGGTAGAACGCACCCTGCGGCTCGACTTCGATGCGGAAGCCCAGTTCGCGCAGTGCAGGCAGCAGGAAATCGCGGCGCTGGCGGAACGCCTCGCGGCGTTGCTCGAAGATCGCCATCGATTCCTCGCTGAAACAGGCGAGGGCGGCATGCTGAGCGATGCTCGACGCGCTGATGTACAGGTTCTGTGCCAGCTTCTCCAGATCGGGCACGGCCGCCGGCGGTGCCACCAGCCAGCCCAGCCGCCAGCCGGTCATGCCGAAGTACTTGGAAAAACTGTTCAGCACGAACGCGCTGTCATCCACCTGCAGCACGCTGGGCGCATCCAGGCCGTAGGTCAGGCCGTGATAGATCTCGTCCACCACCAGGTGGCCGCCCCGCGCGTGCAGGGTCTGCGACAGGGCTGACAGTTCGTCGGCGGAAAGCACGGTGCCGGTCGGGTTGGCCGGCGAGGCGACCAGCGCGCCGACGCTGTCGGCGTTCCAGTGTTGTTCCACCAGCGATGGAGTCAGCTGGTAGGCGGTTTCCGGCCCGACCGGCACCAGCTGCGCACCGCCTTCCACCAGGCGCAGGAAGTGGCGGTTGCACGGATAACCTGGGTCGGCCAGCAGCCAGTGGCGACCAGGATCGACCAGCAGGCTGCTGGCCAGCAGCAGCGCACCGGAGCCGCCGGGGGTGACCAGGATGCGTTCGGGATCGATGTCCAGCCCGTAGTGGCTGCGATAGAAACCACTGATGGCCTGGCGCAGGGCCGGCAGGCCACGTGCGGCGGTGTAGCGGGTATGGCCGGCGGCCAATGCGGCCTGGCCGGCACGCACGACCGGTTCGGCCGTGGTGAAGTCCGGTTCGCCGATTTCCAGGTGGATCACATCGTGGCCGGCCTGTTCCAGCGCCTGTGCGCGGGCCAGCAGCGACATCACGTGGAACGGAGCGATTTCATGGCTGCGCCGGCTGTAGCCCGGCGTGTGGGGCAGGGTACTCATCTGCCCATGGTACGCCGGTCGGCATGACCCATGACGATCCGCAGGGTTGCCGCATTGCAGGGATTGGGGTCAGATCCCTTTTCGGGAAAAGGGATCTGACCCCGCCGAAGACCATTGCATTGATGCGCCTGGAGCCTTATCTCATGAAATCCACTCTCTGCCTGTTGCTTGCGAGCCTGATGACCACGACCGCTACCGCCGCCACGCCGCCCGTTCCGCCGGATGCTGCCAAGCACCCGCATGTGGTCAAGGCGCCGTTCGGCGCGACCCGCAACGATGACTATTACTGGCTGCGCGACGACAAGCGCGAGAACAAGGACATGCTGGCCTACCTGCAGGCCGAGAATGCCTACGCTGACCAGCTGCTGGCACCGCTGAAGCCGCTGGAAGACACCCTGTACAAGGAGATCGTCGGCCGCATCAAGCAGGACGATTCCAGCGTGCCGGCGCGCGAGCGCGGCTACTGGTACTACAGCCGTTTCGAGACCGGCCAGGACTACCCCATCCACGCGCGCCGCAAGGGCAGCATGGACGCGGCCGAAGAGATCCTGCTGGACGTCAACACGATGGCCGCTGGCAAGGGCTACTTCAGCGTCGGCTCGATGGAGGTCAGCCAGGACAACCAGCTGCTGGCCTGGGCCGATGATGATGTGGGCCGCCGCCAGTACACGATCCGCTTCAAGGACCTGGCCACCGGCAAGGTGTTGCCCGATGTGATCACCGGCAGCTCCGGCGACCTGGTCTGGGCCGACGACAACCGCACCGTGCTGTATGTCGAGAACGATCCGGAAACACTGCTGACCGTGCGCGTGAAGAAGCACGTGCTGGGTACCCCGGCCAGCGCCGACACCGTCGTCTACGAAGAGAAGGACGACAGCTTCTACATGGGCATCGGCCGCACCCGCGACGATCGCTTCATCACCATCGGCGTGCACAGCACCGTGTCCTCGGAAGAGCGCTATGCACCCGCCAGCGACCCGACCACCTTCACCGTACTGGCCCCGCGCCAGCGCGATGTCGAGTACGACGCCGATCACTACGACGGCCGCTGGGTGATCCGTACCAACGATGGTGCGAAGAACTTCAAGCTGGTCACCGCACCGACCGATGCGACCTCGCGCGCGCAGTGGAAGGACTGGATCACGCATGACGATGCGGTGTTCATCGAAGGCTTCGAACTGTTCGATGGCTACACCGCCATCGCCGAACGTTCGCAGGGCCTGGAACGCATCCGCCTGCTGTTCGAGGACGGTCGCAGCGACTACGTGAAGGCCGACGAGCCGGCGTACTCGATGGGCCTGGGCGACAACACCGAGGCCGATACGCCGTGGCTGCGTTACATCTACACCTCGATGACCACCCCGACCACGGTGTTCGAACTGAACACCGCCACCGGCGAGCGCCGCCAGCTGAAGGTGCAGCCGGTGATCGGCTATGACGCCTCGAAGTACGAAACCGATCGCGTCTGGATCACCGCGCGCGATGGCGTGAAGGTGCCGGTGTCGCTGGTCTACCGCAAGGGCTACCAGAAGGATGGCAAGGGCGCGCTGTTCCAGTACGCCTATGGCAGCTATGGCATGTCGATGGATCCGTACTTCAACCAGACCGCGGTGAGCCTGCTCGACCGTGGCGTGGTGTATGCCATCGCCCATATCCGCGGTGGCCAGGAAATGGGCCGCGACTGGTACGAGAACGGCAAGCTGCTGCACAAGCAGAACACCTTCAACGACTTCATCGACGTCACCCGAGGGCTGGTGGCACAAGGCTGGGCGGCGAAGGATCGCGTCGCCGCGTCCGGTGGCAGCGCCGGTGGCCTGTTGATGGGCGCGGTGGCCAACCAGGCGCCACAGGATTACCGGGTGATGGTGGCGCAGGTGCCGTTCGTCGACGTGGTCACCACCATGCTCGACCCGACCATTCCGCTGACCACCAACGAGTACGACGAGTGGGGCAATCCGGAGCAGAAGCCGTACTACGACTACATGCTGTCCTACTCGCCCTATGACAACGTGAAGCAGCAGGCCTATCCGGCGCTGTTCGTGGGCACCGGCCTGTGGGATTCGCAGGTGCAGTACTGGGAACCGGCCAAGTGGGTGGCCAAGCTGCGTGACGACAACACCGGCCACTACCCGATCCTGTTCCGCACCAACATGGAAGCCGGCCACGGCGGCAAGTCGGGGCGCTTCCAGCGTTACCGCGAGCTGTCCGAGTCGTATGCGTTCGTGCTGCAGCAGCTGGGCATCGCCCAGCCGTGATGGCGACAGGGTGCCGGGCACTGCCTGGCACCCTGAACCGGTATCCTTGCGGCCATGAGCGCGCCAGATCCTTCCGCCCCTCGTGACGCCACCACGCCACCGCGCGTGGTGCGTTTCCGCTGGGCGTGGTGGCTGCTGGCGTACGTCAGCCTCGGTACCGGCATCGTCGGCATCTTCGTGCCGGGCCTGCCGACCACCGTATTCATCCTGATCTCGGCGTGGGCCGCCTCGCGCGGCTCCGAGCGCCTGCACACCTGGCTGCTGCAGCATCCACGCTTTGGCCCGGCCATCGCCAACTGGCAGGCGCATGGTGCAGTCAGCCGCTACGGCAAGTGGATGGCCACGATCACCATGGCGGTATGCGCCGGCATCATGTTGTGGTGCGTGCCGATCGCCTGGGTGAAGTGGTTCTCGATCGGCAGCATGACCGTGGTGGCGATCTGGCTGTGGACCCGGCCGCTGCCGCCGCCCGCGGATTGAACCCCTGCTGTGGTGCCGGCCGCTGGCCGGCAACCCGATCCCCTGCACCAACCGCTCAGCCGCCAGTGGCTATACTCGGGGCATGAAGACCCCCCATCGAAACGCCATCCTGATTCCGCTGGCAGCGGCTTCGCTGCTGTTCCTCGCCGCCTGCGGCAACAAGGGCCCGCTGGTACTGCCGCAGAAGCCGGTGCCGGTGGAAGAAACCGTCGAACCGGTTGCCGAGCCCGCGACCGAAGCGACCCCGACCGAGACCCAGGGCAGCGGCACGCCGGCCACGACCGTGGACCCGGCTGCACCGACCACCCAACCGGCGCCTGCGCCTGCGAAGAAGGTGGGCGGCGGGAATGAGTAAGGCCGGTTCCAAGGCGCTGCGCTTCAGCAAGATGCATGGCGCGGGCAATGATTTCGTAGTGATCGACCTGCGTGACGGCACTGCGCCGCCCACGCCTGAACTGGCCGCGCGCCTGGCCGACCGCCACACCGGCGTCGGCTGCGATCAGATCCTGACCATCGAAGCACCGCGCGCGGAAGGCTCGGTGGCGTCCTACCGCATCTGGAATGCCGACGGTTCCAACTCCGAGCAGTGCGGCAACGGCGCGCGCTGCATCGCGGCCTGGCTGGTGCGCGAGGGCAGTGCGCAGGGCGGTGCATTCGTCATCGACAGCCCGTTGGCCAGCCACGAAGTGAAGATGCTGGGCGAGGGCCAGTTCGCGGTGACCATGGGGGTGCCCGCGTTCGAGCCGGCCAACGTGCCGCTGATGGGCTTCGCCCACGCGCGCGAGGAATACCTGCTGCCGCTGCAGGGCGAGAGCGTCCGCTTTGCTGCGGTATCGATGGGCAATCCGCATGCGGTGATTGAAGTGGGCCTGATCGATGCCGCACCGGTCGAGCGCGTCGGTTCGCTGCTGCAGCAGCATGCGTCGTTCCCGCGCTCGGTGAACGTGGGCTTCGTACAGGTGATGGGCCCGGCGCATGCACGTCTGCGTGTGAATGAGCGCGGCGTCGGTGAAACCCTGGCCTGTGGCAGCGGTGCCTGTGCCGCTGCGGTGACCCTGATGCAGCGTGGCCGCCTGCAGCGTGACGCGCGCATCAGCCTGCCCGGTGGCGACCTGCGCATCCAGTGGCCAGGCGATGGCCAGCCGGTGGTGATGGCCGGCCCGACCGCATTCGTCTTCGAAGGGGAGTGGATCGCATGACCGAAACCGTCGACAAGCTCGGGGCCCATGAAGTCGCTGCCTGGTTGCGGCGTCATCCGGGCTTCCTCAAGCAGTTCCCGGACCTGGCCCTGACCCTGGTGGTGCCGCGTGATGACGGTCCGACCGCGTCGCTGGCCAGCTACCAGCTGGAAGTGCTGCGCGAGAAGAACCGCGAGCTGGCACGACGGTTGGCCGATCTGGGCGCAACCGCCCAGATCAATGAACGCCTGGCAGTGCGCACGCATCAGCTGACCCTGGCGCTGATGAAGCAGGACAACGCCGCCGATACCCTGCGTGCTATGGCTGCCTCGCTGCAGGAAGATTTCGCCGGCGACCTGGTACGGCTGGTGGTGCACAGGCCGGTGGCCGGGCTGGAGCAGGCCGACTGGCTGCAGGTGATTGCCGCCGATGATCCGCAGCTGGGCCCGTTCCGCGACTGCCTGAAGGATGGCGAGCCGATCTGCGGCCGCCTGCAGCCGGAAAAGAATGCCGTGCTGTATGGCGTGCGCAGCGAGGAAGTGCAGACCACGGCGCTGCTGCCGCTGCCGGGCGTGGGCCTGATTGCGGTCGGCAGCCACGATCCGAACCGCTTCTATCCGGGCATGGGCACGCTGTTCCTGCGCATGATGGGCGATGCGTTGGTCGCCGGCCTGAAGCGCTTCCCGGGCTGAGCAGGACACGACGATGAGCGCGGTACAGGCCTTCCTGCAGCACCTGCAGGTGGAACGGCGGATGTCGGCGCATACGCTCGATGCCTACCGCCGCGACCTGGACGCGCTGTCGGTCTGGGCCGAGCCACGTGGTGTAGCGGTGGAGGCGCTTGATGCTGACGCAGTGCGCCAGTTCGTTGCCGATGAGCACCGCCGCGGCCTGTCGGCCAAGAGCCTGCAGCGCCGCTTGTCCGCCTGCCGCAGCTTCTATGCCTGGCTGCTCAAGCACGGGCGCATCGAGGTCAGTCCGGCGGCGACGCTGAAGGCGCCGCGTGCGCCGCGCCGGTTGCCGCAGGTGCTTGACGCCGACGAAGCCGTGCAGCTGGTCGAGCTGGAACCGGAAGGCGAGCTCGGCCGTCGCGACCGCGCGCTGCTGGAACTGTTCTATTCCTCCGGCCTGCGCCTGAGCGAAGTCTGCGCGCTGACCTGGCGCGATCTGGATTTCGACAGCGGCCTGGTCAACGTGCTGGGCAAGGGCAATCGCCAGCGCCGCGTGCCGTTCGGCAGGCCAGCGCGCGAAGCACTGCAGGCGTGGCGCACGGAAAGTGGCGGTGGACCGGCCTCGCCGGTATTTCCCGGCCGCAACGGGCCGATCAGCCAACGCGCGGTGCAGATCCGCATCCGCCAGCTGGCGCAGCGCCAGGGCCTGTTCAAGCACGTGCACCCGCACATGCTGCGGCACAGTTTCGCCAGCCATATCCTGGAATCATCCGGCGATCTGCGTGGCGTGCAGGAGCTGCTTGGCCATGCCGACATCGCCACCACCCAGATCTACACCCACCTCGATTTCCAGCACCTGGCCAAGGTCTACGACGCCGCGCATCCACGCGCGAAGCGCCGCAACAAGGGCGACACGGCTGAATAGCCCGCCCTTGATCTGGATCAGGGCAGGGCGGGCGCTACCGGCGCATCGTGGCCGCAGGCCACGAGGAACCCGCCACCATGGCGAAGCCCATTCCGCTGCATCCGAAGCATCCCGAGCGCATCTGCTGGGGCTGCGACCGCTACTGCGCAGCTGACGCACTGGCCTGCGGCAATGGCTCCGGTCGCACCCAGCATCCGATCGAGACGCAGGGCGAAGACTGGTATATCGCCTGGGGCATCGAGCCCAATCCGGATCGGCCTTCGCAAGCCAAGCGCTGAACGGCAGCCATCCGCACAGGCTTGATCGCACCCGGCGCTGTCCCCATGTCCCGGGAACAGCTATCGGAGGCCGCATGGACCCCAGTCAGAATCCCAACGTTTTCCACGCCACCACCATCGTCTGCGTCCGTCGCGGCGAGCACGTGGCCATTGCCGGCGACGGCCAGGTCACGCTGGGCCACACCGTGATGAAGGGCAATGCACGCAAGGTGCGCCGCCTCGGTCGTGACGGCCAGGTGCTGGCCGGCTTCGCCGGTGCCGCCGCCGATGCCTTCACCCTGTTCGAGCTGTTCGAGGCCAAGCTGGAAAAGCACGGCCAGCTGCAGCGCGCTGCGGTCGAACTGGCCAAGGATTGGCGCACCGAGCGCCGCCTGGGCAAGCTCGAGGCCCTGCTGGCAGTGGCCGACAAGGAAACCTCGCTGATCATCAGCGGCACCGGCGATGTGATCGAACCGGAGGACGGCATCATCGCCATCGGTTCCGGCGGTTCCTATGCGCTGTCGGCCGCGCGCGCGCTGATGGCGCACACCGAACTGGATGCGCGCACCATCGCCAGCGAAGCCATTGGCATTGCCGGCGACATCTGCATCTACACCAACCGCAACGTGGTGGTCGAGGAGCTGTAACGCCTCCCGATCCGCCGGGCATGGCCCGGCGCTACCGACAACGAATCCGTGAGCACATCCATGTCGAAGATCGAAGTTTCCTCCGCCACCATGACCCCGCGCGAGATCGTGCAGGAACTGGACCGGCATATCGTGGGCCAGCACGACGCCAAGCGCGCCGTGGCCATCGCCCTGCGCAACCGCTGGCGCCGCATGCAGCTGGTGCCGGAGCTGCGCAATGAAGTGATGCCGAAGAACATCCTGATGATCGGCCCGACCGGCGTCGGCAAGACCGAAATCGCGCGCCGCCTGGCCACGCTGGCCAACGCACCGTTCGTGAAGGTTGAAGCCACCCGCTTCACCGAAGTCGGCTACGTCGGCAAGGACGTCGAGCAGATCATCCGTGACCTGGCCGATACGGCCGTCAAGCTGTACCGCGAACAGGCCAAGGTGCGCGTGCGTACCCAGGCCGAAGAACGTGCCGAAGACCGTATCCTCGATGCGCTGTTGCCGCGCCGCAGCGGTGGCATCGGCTTCGATCCGGAAGTCGCCCGCAACGAACCGTCGGCGCAGGACAACGAGACCCGCATCAAGTTCCGCAAGATGCTTCGCAACGGTGAGCTGGACGAGCGCGAGATCGAACTCGACCTGGCCGCCAATGTCAGCATGGACATCATGACCCCACCGGGCATGGAGGAAATGGGCCAGCAGCTGAAGTCGATGTTCGCCAACCTCGGCGGCGGCGCCAAGGCGCATAAGCGCACGCTGACCATCAAGGCCGCGCGTCCGCTGCTGGTGGAAGAAGAGGCCGGCAAGCTGGTCAACGAAGACGATATCCGCACGGCGGCGATCGAGGCCTGTGAGCAGCACGGCATCGTCTTCATCGACGAGATCGACAAGGTCGCCAAGCGTGGTGACAACGTGGGCGGTGGCGACGTGTCCCGCGAAGGTGTGCAGCGCGACCTGCTGCCGCTGGTGGAAGGCTCCAACGTGTCCACCAAGTACGGCACCATCAAAACCGACCACATCCTGTTCATCGCCTCCGGTGCGTTCCACCTGGCCAAGCCCAGCGATCTGATTCCGGAGCTGCAGGGTCGCTTCCCGATCCGCGTTGAACTGGGGGCGCTGAGCAAGAACGATTTCGTGCGCATCCTGACCGAGCCGAAGGCCGCGCTGACCAAGCAGTACGAAGCGCTGCTGGCCACCGAGGGCGTCAAGGTCAGCTTCACTGCCGACGCCATTGATCGTCTGGCCGAGATCGCCTTCCAGGTGAACGAGCGCCAGGAGAACATCGGTGCCCGCCGCCTGCATACCGTGCTGGAGCGCCTGCTGGATTCGCTCAGCTACGAGGCACCGGACCGCGACGGCGAAACCCTGGCCATCGACCGTGCTTATGTCGATGCACACCTGGGCGAGCTGGTGCAGGATCCGGACCTGAGCCGCTACATCCTGTAATGCCCGGCTCCGCAAAGCCATGGGGCCGCCGAAAGGCGGCCTTTTTGTTGGCGGTCAGTGCGGGTGCCGGGCGCGGTAGGCCTGCAGTACCTGGTCGATCACCGCACTGGTGCGCGCAGCGCTGATGCCGGTCGACGGTGAACAGCCGTTGCCACGCAGTTCGTCCACGAGGGAGGCGATCAACGGCTGCTGGACCGCTGGCGGGTTCGGGATATCGAACGCCTGCACGCCCGCTTCGGTCTCCAGAACCACCGGAACGTCCTCGAAGGTGGCAAAGCGCAGCTGCCCGCGGTCGCCGGTGATCTCGATCTCATCCTGGCGGCGGAAGGCGCAGAAGCTCCACTGCGCGATGCCATGCGCGCCCATTCCGGTGCGGAAGCACATCGAGACGCTGTCCTCGGCGGCGTAGGCGCCGGTCAACGAACTGGCCAGGCCACGCACATCGCTCAGCGGCCCCAGGAGATGGTCGAGCAGGTCCAGGGTATGCGAGCCCAGATCGACGAACAGCCCGCCGCCGGCGATCGCCGGATGGGTCCGCCAGAAGTCCGGCGAGGCGGCATTCGCCGAATGCGGCCGGTGCAGGGTGGCGCGCACGCTGCGCGGCGTACCGATCGCGCCGCTGTCCAGCAGCTGTTTCACCTGTGCGAAGCGGGGCAGGGCGCGGCGGTAATAGGCCACGAACACCGGCACGCCGCGGCGTGCGCTGGCCTCCAGTACGCGTTCGCATTCGGCGTGATCCATGGCCATCGGCTTTTCGATGTAGACCGGCTTGCCCGCGGCGATCGCCTGCAGCGCGTACTGCATGTGCGTCGAGGGAGGCGTTGCGACGTACACCGCGTTCACTTCCGGATCGGCGATGAGCGCATCAGCGTCCGCGTACCAACGGGGAATGGCATGGCGCCTCGCGTAATCCTCGGCCAACGCCGCATTGCGGCGCATGACCGCTGCAACCCGTGATCCGGGTGTGCTGGCCAGGGCCGGGCCGCTCTTCTTCTCGGTGACACTGCCGCAGCCGATGAAGCCCCACACCACATTGTCCAGGATCATGGGTCTGTCCTCAGATGGGTACGGCGGTGGTGGCAGCAGCGCCGCTCACGCGTCCGGCAACGGCTCGGGCACCGTTCCGGGCACGAACACGCCATCCTTCACGTAGGCGGCCAGAGTCATGTCCAGCGCGAGCATGCCGTCGCGCTTGAGGTCCATCAGTTCCGGTTCGACCATCGCGCCGTGCAGCACGCCCAGGACGGTGGCGTGCAGCATGCGCGCGGCGATCTTCGGGTCCGCTCCTTCGCGCAGCTGGCCCAGGTCCCGGGCCCGGCGAAGCGCACGCTCCATCCGGTCCAGGGCATCGCGGAATCCGGCCTGCTGCATTTCGGTCAGCACCTTGGTGTCGGCCGAGGCATCGCTGCGCAGCACGATCTCCATGGTCTTGCGCAGGCGCTCGTCCTCGGACAGCTCGATGAACGAGTGGATCATCACCGCGCGCAGGTCGTGTACCGGCGTGTCGCGCTGCTCGGTGGAGGTGCGTTCCAGTTCCTGCATGAAGGGCAGGTGCACCCGTTCAACGATCGCGGCCAGCACCTCGCTCTTGTTCTTGAAGTGCCAGTACACCGCGCCACGGGTATAGCCGGCGCGGGCGCCGATCATCTCCAGCGTGGTACGGGCCACGCCGTGTTCATGGAAACAGGCTTCGGCGGCGTCAAGGATGCCTTCCCGGGTTGCCTGGGTGTCCTCTTTGGTCTTGCGGGCCATGGATGGGTACGAGTGCGGGTGAAACGTGGCTGAATTGTACCTGTTTACAAACAAACACGCATGTATGTATATTTCCGTCCCATCATTCCCGCCGTGTGCGTGGCAGGCCGTTGCCGGCTGCTTCTCCCCGCCGGTGAGCGTTGCCTGCTGGCGCTTTCGGCCTGTATCAGCGCGTTTTGAGATTCCTTCCCCTGAGAGCCTTTCCGTCATGTTGCTGAGCCGAATCCGACCCATCGCGCTGTCGCTGGCCATCGCCGCGACCGTGGCTGCCTGCGGCGGCCAACCCCAGGCCCCCGAACAGGGCCCCGGTGACGTCACCGTGGTCACGCTGAAGTCCGAGACCGTGGGCCTGACCCGCGAACTGCCGGGCCGTACCACTGCCTTCCTGGTCGCCGAAGTGCGCCCGCAGGTCAATGGCATCGTCGCCAAGCGCCTGTTCACGGAAGGTGGCATGGTCAAGGCCGGCGAGCCGCTGTACCAGCTCGACGACGCCAGCTACCGCGCCCAGGCCAACAATGCCCGTGCCCAGCTGGCCCGCGCAGAAGCCACCGCCAATGCCGCCCGCCTGAGCGCCAAGCGCATCACCGAGCTGGCCAAGGTCGACGCGGTCAGCCAGCAGGATCTGGAAAACGCCGTGGCCGCGCAGAAGCAGGCCGAGGCTGACGTCGGCGCCGCCAAGGCATCGCTGGATGCGGCCAACGTCACCCTCGGCTACGCCCGTATCACCGCGCCGATCAGCGGCCGCATCGGCAAGTCCAGCGTCACCCAGGGTGCGCTGGTCAACGCCGGCCAGGCCAATGCGCTGGCCACCGTGCAGCAGCTGGATCCGATCTATGTCGACCTGACCCAGTCCTCGGCCGAGCTGCTGCAGCTGCGCCGCGAACTGGCCGCCGGCCGCCTGCAGGACAACCAGACGCTGCCGGTCAGCATCCTGATGGAAGACGGCAGCACCTTCGAGCACAAGGGCACGCTGGAGTTCTCCGAAGTCAGCGTCGATCCGGCCACCGGCAGCTTCGGCCTGCGCGTGAAGGTGGACAACCCGGACGGCCTGCTGATGCCGGGCATGTACGTGCGCGCAGTGATCGGCGGCGGCGTGCGCAGCGATGCGGTGCTGGTACCGATGGCCGGCATCGCCCGCGATCCGAAGGGTGACACCTCCGCGATGGTGGTCGACAAGGACAACAAGGTCGAAGTGCGCCCGGTCAAGGTCAGCCGCACGGTTGGCGACAAGTGGCTGGTCGAGGACGGTCTGAAGGCCGGCGACAAGGTCATCGTCGAAGGCCTGCAGAAGATCGGCCCCGGCATGCCGGTCAAGGCCACCGAGAAGGGCGCTGCTCCGGCCAAGCCGGCAGCGGCCGCCCAGCCTGCCGCTCCGGCCGGCGACGCGAAGTAAGCGGAGAACCCCATGGCACGCTTTTTCATCGATCGACCCATCTTTGCATGGGTGATCGCCATCATCATCATGCTCGCCGGCGGCCTGGCCCTGTTCAAGCTGCCGGTCTCGATGTACCCCAACGTCGCACCGCCGGCGGTGGAAATCAGCGCCACCTACCCGGGTGCATCGGCCAAGGTGGTCGAGGACTCGGTGACGCAGATCATCGAGCAGAACATGAAGGGCCTTGATGGCCTGATCTACTTCTCCTCCAACAGCTCGTCCAACGGCCAGGCCACCATCACCCTGACCTTCGAGAGCGGCACCAACCCGGACATCGCCCAGGTGCAGGTGCAGAACAAGCTGCAGCTGGCCATGCCGCTGCTGCCGCAGGAAGTGCAGCGGCAGGGCATCAACGTAGCCAAGTCCAGCTCGGGCTTCCTGAACGTCATCGCGTTCGTGTCCGAGGACGGCAGCATGGACGCCAACGACATCGCCGACTATGTCGGTTCGAATGTCGTTGATCGTCTGAGTCGCGTGCCGGGCGTGGGCAACATCCAGGTGTTCGGTGGCAAGTACGCAATGCGCATCTGGCTGGACCCGAACAAGCTGCACACCTACGGCCTGTCGGTTGCCGAAGTGACCGCGGCGGTGAAGGCACAGAATGCCCAGGTGGCCATCGGCCAGCTCGGCGGTGCGCCGTCGGTGAAGGGCCAGCAGCTCAACGCCACCATCAACGCGCAGTCGCGCCTGCAGACCCCGGAGCAGTTCCGCAACATCATCGTGCGCGGCGCGCAGGACGGTGCCGAACTGCGCCTGGGCGATGTCGCCCGCGTCGAACTGGGTGCCGAGTCCTACGACTTCGTCACCCGTTACAACGGCCAGCCGGCCAGCGGCCTGGCGGTCACCCTGGCCACAGGCGCCAACGCACTGGATACCGCCGCCGGCGTGGATGCGGCGCTGGAGGACATGAAGGGCTTCTTCCCGGCCGGGCTGAAGGCCGAGATCCCGTACGACACCACCCCGTTCGTGCGCGTATCGATCAAGGGCGTGGTGCAGACCCTGATCGAAGCGATCGTGCTGGTGTTCGTGGTGATGTACCTGTTCCTGCAGAACTTCCGCGCCACCCTGATCCCGACCATCGCCGTGCCGGTGGTGCTGCTGGGTACCTTCGGCGTGCTGGCGATGCTGGGCTTCTCGGTGAACATGCTGACCATGTTCGCGATGGTGCTGGCGATCGGCCTGCTGGTGGACGATGCCATCGTGGTGGTGGAGAACGTCGAGCGCATCATGTCCGAGGAAGGACTGTCGCCGCTTGAAGCGACCCGCAAGTCGATGGGCCAGATCACCGGCGCGCTGGTCGGCATCGGCCTGGTGCTGTCGGCAGTGTTCGTGCCGATGGCCTTCATGAGCGGTTCCACCGGCGTGATCTACCGCCAGTTCTCGGCCACGATCGTCTCGGCGATGGCATTGTCGGTGCTGGTCGCGATCGTGCTGACCCCGGCGTTGTGCGCGACCATGCTCAAGCCGCTGAAGAAGGGCGAGCACCATGTTGCCCATCGCGGCCTGGCCGGTCGTTTCTTCAACGGCTTCAACCGCGGTTTCGACCGCACCAGCGAAAGCTACCAGCGTGGCGTGCGCGGCATCATCCATCGTCCGTGGCGCTTCATGGGCATCGTTGCGGCGCTGTTCGTGCTGATGGGCGTGCTGTTCGTGCGCCTGCCCAGTTCGTTCCTGCCCAACGAAGACCAGGGCGTGCTGATGGCGCTGGTGCAGGCGCCGGTGGGTGCCACCCAGGAACGTACGCTGGAATCGATCGCGGCACTGGAAAACCACTTCCTGCAGAACGAGAAGGATGCGGTGGACTCGGTGTTCTCGGTGCAGGGCTTCAGCTTCGCCGGCATGGGCCAGAACGCGGGCATGGCATTCGTCAAGCTGAAGGACTGGAGCGAGCGTGACGCCAACAATGGCGTGATGCCGATCACCGGTCGCGCGATGGCGGCCCTGGGCCAGATCAAGGATGCCTTCATCTTCGCCTTCCCGCCGCCGGCCATCCCGGAGCTGGGTACCGCTTCGGGCTACACCTTCTTCCTGAAGGACAACAGTGGCCAGGGCCACGAGGCACTGGTGGCCGCGCGCAACCAGCTGCTCGGCCTCGCCGCCGGCAGCAAGAAACTGGCCAACGTGCGCCCTAACGGCCAGGAAGACACGCCGCAGTTCCGCATCGACATCGATGCGGCCAAGGCGACCTCGCTGGGGCTGTCGATCGACCAGATCAACGGCACCCTGGCCGCCGCGTGGGGCAGCTCGTACATCGATGACTTCGTCGATCGCGGCCGCGTCAAGCGCGTGTTCGTGCAGGCTGACCAGCCGTTCCGCATGGTGCCGGAGGACTTCGATCTCTGGTCCGTGAAGAACGACAAGGGCGAGATGGTGCCGTTCAGCGCGTTCGCCACCAAGCACTGGGACTACGGCTCGCCGCGCCTGGAGCGCTACAACGGCGTGTCGGCAATGGAAATCCAGGGCGAACCGGCCCCGGGTGTGGCCTCCGGTGACGCCATGGCCGAGATCGAACAGTTGGCCAAGCAGCTGCCGGCGGGCTTCGGCATCGAGTGGACGGCGATGTCCTACCAGGAACGTCAGGCCGGCTCGCAGACGCCGCTGCTGTACACGCTGTCGCTGATGATCGTGTTCCTGTGCCTGGCCGCGATGTACGAAAGCTGGAGCGTGCCGACCGCGGTGCTGCTGGCGGCCCCGCTGGGTATCCTCGGCGCCGTGCTGGCCAACACCTTCAAGGGCCTGGAACGCGACATCTACTTCCAGGTGGCGATGCTGACCACGGTGGGCCTGACCAGCAAGAACGCGATCCTGATCGTCGAGTTCGCCAAGGAGAACCTGGAGAAGGGCGCCAGCCTGATCGAGTCGATCATGCACGCCGTGCGCGACCGCTTGCGTCCGATCGTGATGACCTCGCTGGCCTTCGGCATGGGCGTGGTACCGCTGGCGGTCTCCACCGGTGCCGGTTCCGGCGCCAAGCAGGCGATCGGTACCGGCGTGCTCGGCGGCATGATCGTCGGCACCGTGCTCGGTGTGTTCTTCGTGCCGCTGTTCTTCGTGGTGGTGCAGCGCCTGTTCAAGCGCAAGACCGCCGAGTGATGAAATCCGGTAGCGCCGGGCCATGCCCGGCGGATGCCTCACCGCGTAGCCGCCGGGCATGGCCCGGCGCTACCACCGTGACCCCCAAGGTGTCGCCATGAAATTCTCTTCTCTTGCTGTATCCCTGGCCGGCGTGCTCGCGCTCGCTGGCTGCTCCACTCTGGTGCCGAAGAACACCGCTGTCGCTCCGGCGATTCCGGCGCAGTGGCCGGCCGAAGCCGCGCAGGGCCAGGTGGCCGATGTCGCCGCCGTCGGCTGGCGCGACTTCTTCACCGATCCACGCCTGCAGCAGGTGATCGAGCAGTCGCTGCAGAACAACCGCGACCTGCGCGTGGCCGTGCTCAATGTAGAGCGCGCGCGCGGCCAGTACCGCGTACAACGCGCCGACCGCGTGCCCGGCGTGGCTGTCACCGGCCAGATGGAGCGCCGAGGCACCGACGCCGGCGTCACCGAGCAGTTCACCGCCGGTGTCGGCGTGGCCGAGTTCGAGCTGGATCTGTTCGGCCGCGTGCGCAATCTCAGTGAAGCGGCGTTGCAGCAGTACTTCGCCGTGGCCGCCAACCGCCGCAACGCGCAGCTGAGCCTGGTGGCCGAGACCGCGACTGCGTGGCTGACCTATGGTGCCGATGCGCAGCAGCTGAAGATCGCCGAGGCCACGCTGAAGACCTACGAGGATTCGCTGCGCCTGGCCGAGGCCCGCCACGAACGTGGTGGCAGTTCGGCGCTGGAGCTGACCCAGACCCGTACCCTGGTCGAGACCGCACGTACGGATGCTGCACGCCTGCGTGGCCAGCTGGCCCAGGACCGCAATGCGCTGGCGCTGCTGGCCGGTGGCCAGCTGGATCCGGCACTGCTGCCGGACAGCATGGAGCCACAGCTGCTGGCACTGGCCCCGCCGCCGGCCGGCCTGCCCAGCGACGTGCTGCTGCAGCGCCCGGACATCATGGCCGCCGAACACCAGCTGCTGGCCGCAAACGCCAACATCGGTGCGGCACGCGCGGCGTTCTTCCCGAGCATCTCGCTGACCGGCAGCATCGGCAGTGGTTCGAACGAACTGTCCAACCTGTTCGACAGTGGCACCCGTGTATGGAGTTTCCTGCCGAAGATCACCCTGCCGATCTTCCAGGGCGGCAAGCTGCGCGCCAACCTGGCCATCGCCAACGCAGATCGTGATATCGCTCTGGCGCAGTACGAGAAGTCGATCCAGGTGGGCTTCCGCGAAACCGCCGATGCGCTGGCATTGAATGTCAGCCTGGACGAGCAGGTGAGTTCACAGCAGCGCCTGGTGGACGCGGCCGAACAGGCCAACCGCCTGTCGCAGGCCCGCTACGACGCGGGGCTGGACAGCTTCGTCACCCTGCTTGATGCGCGGCGTACCGCCTACAACGCGCAGCAGACCCAGCTGCAGGCCCAGCTGGCGCAACAGGCCAACCGCATCACCCTGTACAAGGTGCTGGGTGGCGGCTGGCACGAGCGCAGCTGAGCAGCAATTCGATACCGGTAGCGCCGGGCCACGCCCGGCGGCCTTTCGTTCCTGCATGCCTGACGTCTGGGCGGACCGCACTTCGTGCTCGCCGGGCATGGCCAGGCGCTACCGCATGGGCCAACGGCACCATGCAAACGGATATTCATCGAGATGCAGGGTCAATCCTGCTCGGATGGGGTTGCCCAGGATGTACAACGCATGGCGCCTCAAGGCTTCCTCGCTGCGTACCGCGTGATCGAAATAGCTCGGCTGCCACAAAGGCGTCTGTATGCCGAACTGCTGCCCCAGCAACCGGCTGCTGCGGGATTTCACCGTTCCCATCATGCGCGCCAGTGATCCGTCGCGCAGCTGCATCAGCCAATGCAGATGGTCAGGCATGACGACCCAAGCAAAGGACCGACTGAGGCCCATGCGTTCAACATACCTCAATGCATCCACAAGACACGTTGCACAACGTGGATCTTCAAAGACCGGGCGCCGGTGGCGTACGACCGTGGTGAGGACGTAGTAGCCCCCGATATGGGAGTGGCGGCCACGTTCCAGATGACGGCTGGACATGGCGCCAGTCTGCACTGATGGGATGTCCGCCGTTATCAGCCGAGGGCGATGGCCCGTGTGGGATTCTTCCGGGTATCGCGCTCGCCGGGCATGGCCCGGCGCTACCGTCAGATCGCTTCATCATCGCGCGGGGCCGCGCGGCAGGCGCGCACGCGCAGCAGCGCGTCACCGGCCTCGCGGGCCATGCGCTCGTATTCGGCGCGGATCTCTTCCAGCCGCGCTTCGTCCAGTTCTTCCAGATCCAACAGTTCGTTGTTGGCTTCGGCTGTCGCCCGGATCAGCTCGTCCAGCTTGATCTGCATCGCGGCGGTATCCGCGTTCTGCGTGTGCTGGATCAGGAACACCATCAGGAAGGTGATGATGGTGGTGCCGGTGTTGATCACCAGCTGCCAGGTGTCGTTGAAACCGAACACCGGGCCACTGATGCCCCAGATCACCACGATCGCTACTGCGGCCAGGAAGGTCCACGGCGAGCCGGTGGCGGCCGCGGCCTTCTTGGCGATCGTATTGAACAGGTTGCGTGCTTTCATCGTCGTCGTCCCACTCAGGTGACGAGGATGATCGGCAGTGGCCCGTGCAGGCGCCGTGCAGCGGCGGTCAGGCGCGCATGCGCTGCAGGCGCGGTGCCTGCAGGCTGCGCACCGGACTGCTCTGGTAGACGTGCTGCCAGCAACGGTCGACGAACTCGCGGGCCTGTGCTTCGCTCAGTCGCGGCATGATCTGCAGGGCGTACTGGGTCTGGAACATCTCGTCACGTTCGGCCTCGCTGGCGCGCGGCTGGGTGATCAGCGAATCGCAGGCAAACTTGATCCACGGCACGTACGAGCCGAACGAGTTGTGCGGCAGTGCGCCTTCGGCATGTTGGCGGCGCCAGTGATCCAGCTCGGCGTCAACGTTGATGACCGGAGGAATGGTGGGGACTTCAGCGTGCATGACAATCCAGTTCGGTTGAGTGGAAAGGGAGTGGGGGTTCATCGGAGTGTGGCGTATGTGGCGGTGCATGCCGCGTCAGCGCGATGTGGAGCTGGCGTTGGCATGTCCGATCAACTGCGCACGCTCGACGGCACCGAGATCTTCGGCGATGTCGGCCATCGCATTGCACAGGCGCTCGTGGTCGAGCGGGTGGCCGCGCACCAGCTCCAGCTGCAGGCCCTGGTAGGCAGTCCAGAACAGTGCGCCACGCTGGTGCAGTGCGTACTGCTGCTGCAGGCGCTTGCGGATGGCGTCGAGGATCGGGTCAGGCGTAGGTCGTACGGCGTGCGCGCACATGGCTGGCTCCGCCGGGGAAAGAAGTCCCGGTAACCCCACCCTAGGCGCGGCAGCCGTGCGGGGTGTTATCGCAGCGTGTGCACGTTGCGCAGCTGACTGTGCACGGGTTCACGGCAATGGCCGCAAACGCTGCCGGCACTAGGGCGTGCCGGCACTGAAGCGTTCATTAAACGGGTTCAACAGGACACTGCGTGGTGATCATTCACCGATGTCTTCGTTCCAGATCTCCGGGTGCTGCGCAATGAAGCCGCCCAGCAGGTCCACGCATTCCTGGCTGTCCAGGTCGATCACGTTGACGCCGTTTTCCCGCAACCAGTCGATGCCGCCCTGGAAGGTGCGCGATTCGCCCACCACCACGGTGCCGATGTTGAACTGGCGCACCAGGCCCGAGCAGTACCAGCACGGTGCCAGGGTGGTGACCATGATCGTGTCCTGGTAGCGGCGCTGGCGGCCGGCCTTGCGGAACGCATCGGTTTCGCCGTGCACCGACGGGTCGCCTTCCTGCACGCGGCGGTTATGGCCGCAGCCGAGCAGGCGGCCGTCGTTGTGGTACAGCGCCGCGCCGATCGGCACGCCGCCTTCGGCCAGGCCCTGGCGGGCTTCGGCGATGGCGGTCTGCAGCAGGGCCTGGTAGTCGGGCGTGGTGATCATGCGGGGCTCCGGTAAGTCGTGGCCCGCCATGATACGGGCAGGGGGTGCCGCTGGCCCCCGGCGGTGCGATAATCGGGGCCATGAGCGAATCCCCCTACAAAGCCGGTACCACCCATTTCGGGTTCCGCGACGTCGCCGCCAAGGACAAGCAGAAGCTGGTCGGCCAGGTATTCACCTCGGTCGCGCGCAACTACGACCTGATGAACGACCTGATGAGCCTGGGCGTGCACCGGGCGTGGAAGCGCTACTACGTGGCGACCGCGCAGGTGAAGCCGGGCGACCGCGTGCTCGACCTGGCGGGCGGCACCGGCGACATCGCCGCCCTGCTGAAGGAGCGCGTCGGCGCCGAGGGCTCGGTGGTGCTGGGCGACATCAACGCCGGCATGCTGTCGGTCGGCCGCGACCGCCTGACCAACCGCGGCCTGGTGCTCGGCCTGGACTACGTGCAGTGCAACGCCGAAGCCCTGCCGTTCCCGGACAACAGCTTCGACCTGGTCACCATCGCCTTCGGCCTGCGCAACGTCACCGACAAGGACGCCGGCCTGCGCGAGATGTACCGCGTGCTGAAGGTGGGCGGCCAGGCCCGCGTGCTGGAGTTCTCCGAAGTCACCGCGGACTGGTTCAAGCCGATCTACGACTTCCACTCGTTCAAGATCCTGCCCAAGCTGGGCAAGTTGTTCGCCAATGATTCGGACAGCTACCAGTACCTGGCCGAGAGCATCCGCAAGCACCCGCCGCAGGATGAACTGAAGGCGATGATGGGGCAGGCCGGTTTCGAGCGCTGCCACTACAAGAACCTGACCGGCGGCATCGTTTCGATCCACTCCGGCTACAAGCTGTAAGCCTTGCCCTGGTGGGTGCCAACCCTGGTTGGCACTCGGCCGCTGCGGTCATCCGCTCTGGTAGGTGCCGACCTTGGTCGGCACGGGCCTGCCACATGCGATGAAAGATCCGTGCCAACCAAGGTTGGCACCTACCCGGGGCGCCGCCGCAGGATCGGCCTTGGCCGCATTACCCCGCACCGCGCAACGCCTGCCGGGCCGGAGGGAGGTACCATTGGGGTTTGATCCCCGTAACGGTCCCGATTCATGCGTAATCCGCTGATGCTCCTTCCGCTGGCCGTGGCCCTGGCCGCCGGCTGCTCCCAGGAGGCGGCCGCGCCCGCCGCCGCCCCGACTGCCACAAAGGCCCCTGCCGCCCCCGTGAACGCCGAGAACCGCAGCCACGACGAAAGCTCGTACGCCGAGCCGGACAAGGTCGCCATCAAGGACATCGCACTGGATCTGAAGCTGGACTTCGACCAGAAGCAGATCGGCGGCACCGCCACCTACACCCTGGAATGGAAGCAGAAGGACGCCAAGCAGCTGGTGCTCGACACCCGCGAGCTGACCGTGTCCAAGGTTGAGGCCGTTGCCGCCGATGGCGCGCGCAGCCCGCTGAAGTTCGAGCTGGCCGCCGCTGACAAGGTGTTCGGCAGCAAGCTGACCATCGAGGCTCCGGAACAGCCGGCCAAGGTGGAAGTGACCTATCACACCGCGCCGACCGCCTCGGGCCTGCAGTGGCTGGCACCGTCGATGACCGAGGGCAAGAAGCTGCCCTTCATGTTCAGCCAGTCGCAGGCGATCCACGCCCGTTCCTGGGTGCCGCTGCAGGACACCCCGAGCGTTCGCTTCACCTACAGCGCGCACGTGGTCTCGCGCCCGGACGTGATGGTGCTGATGAGCGCCGACAACGATCCGAAGGCCGCGCGTGACGGTGACTACACCTTCAAGATGCCGCAGCCGATTCCGTCCTACCTGCTGGCCATCGCCGCCGGCGACCTGGTGTTCGAGCCGATCTCCGGCCGCTCCGGCGTCTGGGCCGAGCCGACCATGGTCAACAAGGCCGCCAAGGAATTCGAAGACACCGAAAAGATGATCGGTGCCGCCGAGAAGCTGTACGGCGAATACCGCTGGGGCCGCTACGACATGCTGGTGCTGCCGCCGTCGTTCCCGTTCGGCGGCATGGAAAACCCGCGCCTGACCTTCGCCACCCCGACCGTGATCGTCGGCGACAAGTCGTTGGTCTCGCTGGTCGCCCACGAACTGGCGCACAGCTGGTCGGGCAACCTGGTGACCAACGCCAGCTGGAAGGACATCTGGCTCAATGAAGGCTTCACCACCTACGTCCAGGGCCGCATCACCGAAGCCCTGTACGGCAAGGAAATGGCCGAGATGGAGAAGCAGATCGACCAGACCGACCTGCTGGCCGAAGTGAAGGACATGAGCCCGGCTGACCAGGCACTGGCGCTGCCGCCGCTGAACGAGCGTGATCCCGACGAAGCGCTCAGCCAGGTCGCCTACGTCAAGGGTGCGTGGTTCCTGGAATTCCTGGAGCAGCGCTTCGGCCGCGAGACCTTCGATCCGTTCCTGCGCGGCTGGTTCGATGACCACGCCTTCCAGAGCGCGAACACCGACCAGTTCGTCGCGTACATGAAGAAGAACCTGCTGCCGAAGAATCCCTCGGCCGTGACCGAGGCCGAACTGAAGGCGTGGCTGGACGAGCCGGGCATTCCGGCGTTCGCTGCCAAGGCGCAGTCGCGCAACTTCAGCAGCGTCGATACCGCGCGCATCGCCTTCGCCAGCGCCGGCACCGTGCCGAGCAGCCAGGTCATCGCCGACTGGAGCACGCAGGAATGGGTGCGCTTCATCGACGGCCTGGGTGCGACCCAGCCGCTGGACAAGCTGGCCACGCTGGACAAGGCCTTCCACTTCACTGGCACCCCGAATGGCGAGATCGCCATGCGCTGGTACCCGCTGGCGATCCGCAGCGGCTACGAGCAGGCCAATGAAGGCGCGGCGGCATTCATCGAGCGCGTCGGCCGTCGCAAGCTGATCCTGCCGATCTACGCCGAACTGGTGAAGACCCCGAAGGGGCTGGAGCTGGCCAAGCAGGCCTTCGAAAAGGCCAAGCCGGGCTACCACCCGATCACCACCGCCTCGGTCCAGGACATGCTGGCCAAGGCTGAAGCCAAGTAAGCGGTAGTGCTGGCCGCTGGCCGGCAACCGGTCACTGCTTCACCACCAACGGCGGGGAAACCCGCCGTTGGTGTATCCGCTTTTCGCTGCCGATAGAATCGGGATGCACCCGCAAAGGACCTCCGCCATGAAACGACTGATCCTGCTCACCGCCTGCACCCTGGCGCTGGCCGCCTGCAGCAACCCCGAGGAAGAACGCAAGGCGCAGGAAGCCGCCGCAGCCGCCGTGCAGGCGCAGAAGGAGGCCAAGGCCGAAGACGTGGCCAAGCAGTACGACATGGCCGTGGCCGCGCAGGACTGGGAGCGCGCGCGCCTGCATGGTGCCTCGCTGCTGGACCAGTACAAGGACACCGCGGCCGCCGAGCGCATCGCCGCAGGTTTCGACGCGGTCAAGGCCAAGGGCGATGCCGCGCGCGACCTGCGCCGCATGCAGGCGCTGTGGCAGTACAACCAGATCCCGGTGGGCAACAAGGGCAACCAGGTTTCGGCGCAGATCTACAGCAAGGAACGGGTGGACGTGGATGGAAGCGGCGCCAAGCCGGTGCAGCTGGTGTTCCGCGATCATCCGGAGTGGAAGCGGCATGCGTATCTGGTGCTGCAGGCCGGCGATTTCCGTTGCCCGCAGTGCACGGTGAAAGTAACCGTGGACGACGGCAAGCCGATTTCCATGGCGGCGTGGCGTCCGAAGACCGATGAAGCCATTGCCCTGTTCATCACCGACCAGAAGGCGCTGTGGAAGCTGGCGCGCAAGGGCAAGTCGATCAGCATCGAGTTCCCGGTCAAGGCCGGTGGCACCCGCACCGCTGTGTTCGAAACCGGTGGCGTCGACGCCAGCCGCATGCCGCAGTGGTGGCAGTGATGGTTGCGGCGGGCAGCGCAGTGCACGCGTTGTCCGCGATCCGGCACTGGGTGTTCGACATGGATGGCACGCTGACCGTCGCCGTGCATGATTTCGCCGCGATCCGCCGCGCGCTGGAGATCGCGGCCGAGGAAGACATCCTTGACCATATTGCGGCGTTGCCGGACGCACCGGCGCAGGCCAAGCGCGAGTGGCTGCTGGATCATGAGCGCGCGCTGGCCGAGGACGCACTGCCGGCACCGGGTGCGCTGAAGCTGCTGCGCGCGTTGTCGGCGGCAGGCTGCCGGCTCGGCATCCTGACCCGCAATGATCATGCGCTGGCGAAGCTGACGTTGGACGCGATCGGGGTCGGGGCGTTGTTCGACGATGCCGACATCATCGGCCGCGATGAAGCGGTGCCCAAACCCTCACCGGATGGCCTGCAGCAGCATCTGCGGCGTTGGGGGATCGGGGCTGCGGAGGCGGTGATGGTCGGTGACCACGCCTACGACCTGGAGTGCGGCCGTGCGGCCGGCGCTCATACCGTGCTGGTCAACCTGCCGGAAAACCCATGGCCGGGCCGTGCCGACTGGCATTTCGCTGATTGCCGCGCCTTGCTGGCTGCCTGGCGGGGCGCTTGCTGATGTAGAGCCGAGCCCACGCTCGGCTGCTCTCCTCCGGTCGGATCGCGCTGGCGCGCGCAAGCCGAGCATGGCTCGGCTCTACAGAGAGCAGGCCACGTGTCGGTCGGAGGTTCCGGTAGTGCCGGCCGCTGGCCGGCAGTGTCGACCAAGGTCGACACCCACCGATCAGATGTGCGGGCAGTTCGGTTACGCGCTCAGCGCGTAACCGAACTGCTGCTTGAACTGCTCGTTGAACTCATCGAAGGTGAAGCGCTGGTTCTGCGTGCCCGGGTGCTCGACCTTCAGCGCGCCCATCAGGTTGCCCATGCGGCCGATGGTCAGCCAGTCGTAGCCCTTCTGGATGCCGTAGATCAGGCCGGCGCGGAAGGCGTCGCCACAGCCGGTCGGGTCGACCACGCGGCGCTCATGCGCCGGCGGAATGTCGTAGCTCTTTTCCGGGGTGTGGATGACCGCGCCCTTCGGGCCGCGGGTGGTGATGTAGGCCTTGACCCGGCTGACGATCTCTTTCTCGTCCCAGCCAGTGCGTTCCTGCAGCAGGTTCGACTCGTAGTCGTTGACCACCACGTAGTCGGCCTGCTCGATGAACTCGCGCAGTTCCGGGCCGTTGAACAGCGGCATGGCCTGGCCCGGGTCGAAGATGAACGGGATGCCGTCTTCGTGGAATTCCTGCGCGTTCTGGATCATGCCTTCGCGGCCGTCCGGGCCGACCAGGCCCAGGGTCACGCCCGGTACGCCACGCACGTGGTTTTCGTAGGAACGCATCATCGCGCCCGGGTGGAAGGCGGTGATCTGGTTGTTGTCGTGATCGGTGGTGATGAACGCCTGCGGGGTGAACAGCTCATCGATCACGCGCACGCGCGACAGGTCGATGCCCAGGCCTTCGAAGTACTCACGGTACGGGCCAAAGTCCGAACCCACGGTGCCCATCGGGATCGGCTGGCCGCCCAGCAGGTGCAGGTTGTAGGCGATGTTGCCGGCGCAGCCGCCGAACTCGCGGCGCATGCGCGGGACCAGGAAGGACACGTTCAGGATGTGCACCTTGTCCGGCAGGATGTGATTCTTGAACTGGTCCGGGAACACCATGATGGTGTCGAAGGCAAGAGAACCACAGATCAGAGCGGACATCGATGTAAGCCTATGCGGTGAATTTTGGGGTGGGCCGGCCCGGTTCGGCGGGCAAGCAAACGGCGCCCTTGGGCGCCCGACGGCGCAAAGGTTACCCGCTGGTGCCGCTCAGGGCCAGAACCGGGTGAGACCCGATCAGGCCGAAAGCCTGTGAAGACGCGGGTTCAGCTAGTTTTTTCCTTGCTCGGCGGCAGGCGGGTTGCTAGGCTTGTCGGCCTCGATTTCTGCCCATTTTTTCGCCATCCCGCGGCGGGCACGACACCCCTCAGGACTCCTTCCTCAGATGTTCAAGAAACTCCGTGGCATGTTCTCCAACGACCTGTCCATCGACCTGGGCACGGCCAACACCCTCATCTACGTGCGCGGGCAGGGGATCGTGCTGAACGAGCCATCGGTCGTGGCCGTGCGTCAGGACCGTGCCATCGGTGGCACCCGCTCGGTGGCAGCCGTAGGCGCCGAAGCCAAGCAGATGCTGGGCCGTACCCCGGGCCACATCACCACCATCCGCCCGATGAAGGACGGCGTCATCGCCGACTTCACCTATACCGAGGCGATGCTCAAGCACTTCATCAAGAAGGTGCACAAATCGCGCGTGCTGCGCCCGAGCCCGCGCGTGCTGGTCTGCGTGCCGGCCGGCTCGACCCAGGTCGAGCGCCGCGCGATCAAGGAATCGGCCGAGGAAGCCGGTGCCCGTGACGTGTTCCTGATCGAAGAACCGATGGCGGCCGCGATCGGCGCCGGCATGCCGGTCACTGAAGCGCGTGGCTCGATGGTCATCGACATCGGCGGCGGCACCACCGAAGTGGCGGTGATCTCGCTCAACGGCATCGTCTACTCGGCGTCGGTCCGCATCGGTGGCGACCGCTTCGACGAGTCGATCACCAACTACGTGCGCCGCAACCACGGCATGCTGATCGGTGAAGCCACCGCTGAGCGCATCAAGGTCGAGCTGGGCTGTGCCTACCCGCAGGCGGAAGTGATCGAGATGGAAATCTCCGGCCGCAACCTCGCCGAGGGCGTGCCGAAGATGATCAAGATCAGCTCCAACGAGGTGCTCGAGGCCCTGCACGAACCGCTGTCGGGCATCGTCAGCGCGGTGAAGCTGGCGCTGGAGCAGACCCCGCCGGAACTGTGCGCCGACGTCGCCGAGCGCGGCATCGTGCTGACCGGTGGCGGCGCCCTGCTGCGCGACCTGGACCGCCTGATCTCCGAGGAAACCGGCCTGCACGTGCAGGTGGCCGACGATCCGCTGACCTGCGTGGCCCGCGGCGGCGGTCGTGCGCTGGAGCTGGTGGACATGCACGGCAACGAGTTCTTTGCGCCGGAATAAGCCGTCCCGGCCGTTCCTGCCCGCCGCGCCCTTCCGGGGTGCGGCCCGCCGTGATGGCGGGCCGGCACCGGCGGGGCGCCCGCGTGTTTCCCTTCCGCCTTCTGCCAGTTGAATCGTTGCCGTGCCGCCCTACGCCGGTCCTCCCGTCGCCTCCCGATCCGGTGATGCCGCCAGCCCCCTGCGGTTGCTGGCCTATCTCGCGTTGGCCATCACGCTGATCGTGCTCGATGACCAGGCCGGCTGGCTGGCGCGCCTGCGCGAGCAGGCCAACAGCCTGGTGCAGCCGGTCTGGGCACTGGCCGGCCTGCCCGGCAAGCTCGGCAACCAGGTCAAGGATTCTGCCGCCAGCCACAGCCAGCTGGTCGCCGAGAACCGCGAACTGCGCAACCAGCTGCTGCTGGCCAACGCGCGCCTGACCCGCCTGCAGACCGCCGCACTGGACAATGCCCAGCTGCGCGAACTGCTGAACGTGGCCGAGCGCAGTGGCCTGGACGTGCAGCTGGCGCCGATCCTGGACATCGACCTGGACCCGGTCAAACAGCGCCTGGTACTCGATGCCGGCAGCCGCGAGGGCGTGCATGTCGGCCAGGCGGTGATCGACGCCGGCGGCCTGATGGGCCAGGTGATCAGCGTCACCGGCGGCACCTCTACCGTGCTGCTGCTGACCGACCCTGACCATGCCGTGCCGGTGACCGTGGCCCGCAACGGCGTTCGCCTGATCGTCTATGGCCGCGGCGACACGCTGGAACTGCGCGATATTCCGCTCAGCGCCGGGGTGGAAGTGGGCGATGAGATCGTCACCTCCGGTCTTGGCGGTCGTTTCCCGGCCGGCTTCCCGGTCGGCACCATCACCGGCCTGCGACCGGACGACACCCATGCGTTCCTGGTCGGCGAACTGAAGCCGGCGGCGCAGCTCGACCGCGGCCGCGACGTGCTGCTGCTGCGCCCGGGCGCGGCGATCCGCATTCCGCCGGAGCTGCGCCTGCAGCTGGAAGAAACCGCCCCGGGTGGCCCGGCCACCGGCGCCACCGTGCCCGTGGGAACCGCGCCAGCGGCAACGACGCCAGCTCCGGTCAGCGCCCCGGTAGTGCCGGCCGCTGGCCGGCAACAGCCCTCGTCGCAAACGAGGTCTGTTGCCCCCGCATCCTCCCCTGATCCTGCTGCTCCGGTAGTGCCGGCCGCTGGCCGGCAACCGACCACGCCGGAGGCCCAGCGATGAGCCGCCTGCGCGACAATCGGTGGGTGCTGCCGGCCAGCCTGGTGGTGGCGTTGCTGCTGGGCCTGCTGCCGCTGCCGGCGCTGCTGCAGCCGCTGCGCCCGTACTGGCTGGCGCTGGTGCTGGCGTACTGGGTGATCGAAGCGCCTGAGCGCGTCGGCCTGGGCGTCGCTTTCGCCAGTGGCGTCATCGCCGACCTGCTGTACGGCGGGGTGCTGGGCGAACAGGCACTGCGCCTGGTGATGCTGGCTTTCATCCTGCAGCGCTTCCGCGCCCGCATCCGCTTCTTCCCGATGTCGCAGCAGATGCTGGCCATCGGCGGCCTGCTGTTCAACGATCGCATCGTCAGCGCCCTGGTGCACATCCTGGTGGGTGAACCCACCCTGCCGTGGTCGTACTGGTGGGCGCCGCTGCTGGGCATGGGCCTGTGGCCGCTGGTGTTCGTGCTGCTGGATGCGGTGCGCTTCGGCAAGCGCGGGCGCTGAGCCATGATCCCGCGCCGCCAGGTCAAGAATCCGCACGCCGAAGCCGAACAGTTCCGCCGCCGCGCGGCGCTGGGTTTCCTGGGCGTGCTGGTCTGCCTGCTGGGACTGGGCGGCTGGTACTTCAAGCTGCAGGTGCTGGACCACGACGTCTACGCCACGCGCTCGGAAGCCAACCGCATCAAGCCGCGGCCGGTAGTGCCCGGGCGCGGCATGATCTACGACCGCAACGGTCGCCTGCTGGCCGAGAACGTGCCGGCGTTCCGCCTGGACGTGACCCCGGACAAGGTCAAGGACATGGACGCCACCCTGGAAGGGCTGGCGAAGATCATCAGCATCAGCCCGGAAGAGCTGGAAGCGTTCAACAAGTCGCGCAAGGCGCGCCGCAAGTTCCTGCCGGTCACGCTGAAGCTGCGCATGAGCGACGAGGAGATGGCGCGCTTCGCCGTCGACCGCTGGCGCTTCCCCGGCGTCGAGCTGGAGCCCTACCTGACCCGGCGCTACCCGTATGGCGACCTGTTCGCGCACATCATCGGCTACGTCGGCCGTGTCGACGACAAGGATCTGGAGATCCTCGGCGAAGGCAATGCCGCGCTGACCCATATCGGCAAGTCCGGCCTGGAGCGCTATTACGAGCAGCAGCTGCGCGGCAAGGTCGGCTACGAGCAGGTCGAGACCAACGTGCAGGGCCGTGCCATCCGCACCATCGGCCGCGTTGCCGCGCAGTCCGGCGCCGACCTGCGGCTGTCGATCGACGCCGACCTGCAGCGCGCCATGGTGGCCGCGTTCGGCGACCAGGAAGGCTCGGCCGTGGCGATGGACCCGCGTACCGGCGAAGTGCTGGCGATGGTCAGCCTGCCGTCGTACGACCCCAACCTGTTCGTCAACGGTATCTCGCATGCCGATTTCAAGGCGCTGAACGACAACCCGTCGCGGCCGCAGTTCAACCGCCTGGTGCTCGGTGGCGTCGCGCCCGGTTCCACGCTCAAGCCGCTGATCGGCCTGGCCGGCCTGGATTCGGGGGTACGCCGCCCGGAAGACAAGGTGTTGTCCACCGGCATGTTCTATCTGCCCGGCACCTCGCGTGGCTGGGGTGACTCGCACCGCGGTGGCCACGGCTGGACCGACCTGCGCAAATCCATCGCGCAGTCGGTCAACACCTACTACTACAAGCTGGCGCTGGACCTGGGCATCGAGCGCTTCGACCATTACATGGAGTACTACGGCTTCGGCCAGCCGACCGGTATCGACCTGACCGGCGAGATCGGCGGCATCCTGCCGTCGCCGGCCTACAAGCGGAAGAGCCGCAAGGAGGCCTGGTATCCGGGCGATACAGTCAACATCAGCATCGGCCAGGGTGACTGGAAGGTCACCCCGCTGCAGCTGGCGCGGGGTGTCAGTGGGCTGGCCAACGGGCAGCTGCGCACGCCCCATCTGGTGATCCAGCAGCGTGCGGGGTTTGACCATGACTGGATGGCGACCGACCCGGGCGAAAGCAAACCGGTCAGCCCGAACCCGAACAATCTGCAGGCGGTGCGCGAAGGCATGATGGCCACCATGCTGCCTGGCGGCAGCGCAGCCCGCATGGCCGCCGGCGCGCCGTATACGATGGCCGGCAAGACCGGTACCGCGCAGGTCGTCAGCCGCAAGGGCACGGCCGCGGTGAATCCGAAGAGCCTGCCGATGCATCTGCGCCACCGCGCGCTGTTCGTCGGTTTCGCGCCGGTCGACCAGCCGGTGATCGCGCTGGCGATCGCGGTGGAGGGCGGCGGCTACGGCGGTGCGGCGGCTGCGCCGATCGCACGCAAGGTGTTCGACGCCTATCTGCTGGGCAAGATGCCTGAAGGCATGCAGCCGCTGGACAGCGAGCGCGGCACCACCGCCATCGGTGCCACCGCGTTCGACAACGAAGATGTGGGCGCGCGCCAGGCCGGTGACCTTGCTGCGGCACAGCTGGGCGAGCACCCGGTGCTGGTCGGCGTGCCCGCGCCGGAACCGGCACCCGCACCGCCGCAGCCGGGGGCGCCGGCTGCGGCCGCGCTGCCGGCCACGCCACGCCCGACCACCGTGGAGCCCGCACGATGAGAGTGTTCCTGCGGTGGGCCGGCGACATGCTGCGTCGCTTCTTCAGCACGCTGGACTGGGTGTTGTGCCTGGCCCTGGGCGCGCTGATGGTGATCGGTCTGGCCACGCTGAAGAGTGCCGGTGGCGACGGCCTGGTGATGGCACAGGGCGCGCGCTTCGCAGTGGGCATGGCCGCGTTGTGGGGCATCTCGCGGGTACCGATCCTGCGGATCCGCTCGGCCACGCCGATGATCTACGCAATCTCGATGATCCCGCTGCTGGCGGTGTTTGTGCTGGGTACCGGCAAATACGGCCGGCAGTGGCTGGACCTGAAATTCTTCTACCTGCAGCCGGCCGAGCTGCTGAAGGTCAGCCTGCCGATGATGGTGGCCTGGTACCTGCACAAGATGCCGTTGCCACCGCGCTTCAACACCGTGCTCGTGGCCCTGGTCATCATCGGCGTACCAACCGGCCTGGTGATGCTGCAGCCGGACTTCGGCACCGGTGTGCTGATCGCCGCCAGCGGCGTGTTCGTGCTGCTGCTGGCAGGCCTGCCGTGGTGGTGGGTCGGCCTGGGTGTGGGCGGCGTGGCCGCGGTTGCGCCGGTGGCCTGGTTCTGGCTGCTGCGGCCGTACCAGAAGGACCGCATCATGATGTTCCTGGACCCGGAGATGGATGCGCTGGGGGCCGGCTGGAACATCATCCAGTCGAAGATCGCGATCGGTTCCGGCGGCTTCGATGGCAAGGGCTGGGGCGAAGGCTCGCAGTCGCACTTGAACTTCATTCCCGAGCAGACCACCGACTTCGCGTTCTCGGTGCTGAGTGAGGAATTCGGCTGGATCGGCGTGGCCACCGTGCTGGCGCTGTACCTTGTGGTGATCGGGCGTTGCCTGTGGATTGCCAGCCAGTCGCGCGATTCGTACTCGCGCCTGCTGGCCGGCGCTACCGGCCTGGCGTTCTTCGTCTATGTACTGGTGAACGGCGGGATGATTTCCGGCCTGCTGCCGGTGGTGGGCGTGCCGATGCCGCTGATCAGCTACGGCGGTACCTCGGCGGTGTCACTGCTGGCCGGCTTCGGGTTGGTGATGGCCGTGCGCAGTCACAACCCGGTGCACGGCGGCTACGGGTAACACCGGCTGCGCAGGACCACCATGACAGCTTCACGCAAGCGCCCGTTGCTACCGTGGCGCGCGTGGAATGGAAACGACTGCTTGGCGGCTGCCGTGAGGCGGTGCGCACGATCGACCTGCCGTTGCTGGTCGCGTTGTTGATCCTGATGGGCGCGGGCCTGGCGGTGCTGCACAGCGTGTCCGGGCCAGTGACCGGGCAGGCGGCGCGCTTTGCCGGTGGCCTGGTGGCGATGTGGCTGCTGTCGCGTGTTTCGCTGCTGCGCCTGCGCGCGTGGACACCGGCGTTGTATGCGCTGTCGATGCTGCCGCTGATGGCGGTGTATGTGATCGGCACCGGCAAGTACGGGCAGCGCTGGCTCAACCTGGGCGTCTTCTACCTGCAGCCGTCGGAGCTGCTCAAGCTCAGCCTGCCGTTGATGATGGCCTGGTACCTGCACCGGCAGCCGTTGCCGCCCTCGCCACGCACGGTGCTGACGGCCGCAGTGTTGATCGGCGTTCCTGCCGTGCTGATCCTGATGCAGCCGAACCTCGGCACCGCCACCTTGGTCACTGCCAGTGGGGTGTTCGCGTTGCTGCTGGCCGGCCTGCACTGGGGCTGGGTGGCAACGGGCGCGGCGGGGCTGGCGGTGGCCGCACCGCTGGCGTGGTTCGGGCTGTTGCGGCAGTACCAGAAGGATCGCGTACTGACCTTCCTCGACCCGGCGGCAGATCCGCTCGGCACCGGCTGGAACATCCTGCAGTCACGCATCGCGATCGGTTCCGGTGGCTGGCAGGGGCGTGGCTGGGGGCAGGGCACGCAGGCCACGCTGGATTTCCTGCCCGAGTACACCACCGACTTCGCGTTCTCGGTGCTGGCCGAGGAATTCGGCTGGATCGGTGTGGCGACGCTGTTCGCGCTGTACCTGTTCGTGGTCGGACGCTGCCTGTGGATCGCAGTGCACGCACGCGACACGCATGCAAGGTTGCTGGCCGGCAGCCTGGGGTTGGCGTTCTTCGTCTATGTACTGGTCAATGGTGGAATGATTTCCGGCCTGCTGCCGGTGGTGGGCATCCCGATGCCGTTGATCAGCTATGGCGGGACATCGGCGGTCTCGTTGCTGGCCGGCATCGGACTGGTGATGGCGGTGCGTGGGCACCGGCCCGTGCACGGGGGATAGGGTTTCCAGCCAACGGCGCAGCCCCTCGTGGATGACCGCGCAAAGCAGTTCATGGGTGGGGCCGGGTAGATGGGCCGCGCAGGGGACGCTGCAAGTACGTCCATGTAAGCTCG
>NZ_VMBJ01000150.1:0-264 GCF_010608305.1 Stenotrophomonas sp. AS012628
GTTGGGGGAGGCCGTGGACGCCGGTTTCGTCCGGCGTTTCGCCCAGGCCCATGAGGACGCCGGCTTCGACCGGGTGCTGGTGGGGTATTTCAGCAATGCCGCCGAGGGCGCGGTGGTCAGTTCCTTCGTCGCCGCTGCCACCCGGCGCCTTGGCGTTCTCCTGGCCTATCGCCCGGGGGTGATTGCAGCGCCGCTGGCGGCACGCCAACTGGCTACCCTGGATCAGTTCAGCGAGGGCCGCCTGGCCCTGAACGTAGTCAGTGG
>NZ_VMBJ01000151.1:0-264 GCF_010608305.1 Stenotrophomonas sp. AS012628
GGTCGTGCCCTGGGCCGCCTCCTGGACGTTGCGGGAGATTTCCTGGGTCGCCGCGCCCTGCTGCTCCACCGCCGCGGCAATCGCCGATGCGATTTCGGACAGCCGGCCGATGGTCCCGCCGATCTCCTTGATGGCGAGAACCGAATCCTGCGTCGCGGTCTGCATGGTGGCGATCTGGGTGCCGATCTCGTCGGTCGCCTTGGCGGTCTGGGTCGCCAGCGCCTTGACCTCCTGGGCGACGACCGCGAAGCCACGGCCGGATTC
>NZ_VMBJ01000152.1:0-263 GCF_010608305.1 Stenotrophomonas sp. AS012628
GGCCTGCCCAGCCAGGGCGCTGGCCATGAGGCTCTTGCCGCCGCCAGGAGGGCCGAACAGCAGGACGCCATTGCCCGATTTCTCTTGCCAGGCCGACAGCGCACGGCGCATATCGCTCTTGAGGGTCTCCTGACCAACGATGCTGTCGAAGTTCACACTGGGGCGTGCCGCACGGAACTGGAAGTTCTGCGTCGGCAGCTGCGTCTGATCAGCGGCACCGGCAGGGGCGGTCGCGTATTGTTCCTCCCAGACCAGCAGCAGAT
>NZ_VMBJ01000153.1:0-263 GCF_010608305.1 Stenotrophomonas sp. AS012628
GGCGTCCATCTGGAGCGCCGCCTGTTCCATTCCACGTTTGCCACCGAAGATCAGAAAGAGGGCATGCGCGCCTTCATCGAGAAGCGTGCGCCCGCGTTCAAGCACCAATAAGGGCGGCATAGCGGGTGACTTCGGGAATACCTGAGTAATGGTCTCGGGTATCCCGCGCGCGCTTGCCAGGTGTTCGGCGGCCGCAATCCCAGGTGCAGCCTGGGTTGGCGGCTATTCTTCATGAAGTCGTCATCAACCCGTCACGACAAAGG
>NZ_VMBJ01000154.1:0-263 GCF_010608305.1 Stenotrophomonas sp. AS012628
GTCGAGATAGGGCGCGAGCCGGCGCAGATAGGGCCCGATGCGCGGATCGTGGATCGAGACGAGCTTCTTGGCGAGGCCGTCGCATTCGGTAAAGGCTTGGCCGAAGCGGGCGGCGGCGGTGAAGCTGTCGAAGGTGACGATGCGTTCAGCCCAATCATGGGCGGGCGCGGTCGGCACCTCGACCTCGGTGATGATGCCGTTGACGCCATAGGCGTGCATCACATTCAGGATGTCCTTGCCGCGCAGCTCGATCAGCCTGGGCT
>NZ_VMBJ01000155.1:0-262 GCF_010608305.1 Stenotrophomonas sp. AS012628
CGTCCGCGCCCTGCCCTTGCCGGGCACGGGCCTGACCACCAGCTTGATCTGGACGCCGCAGAAACAGGCGAGCGCCCAGGTCCAGCTCATCCGCGAGCTGGTGCAGGAGCAGCCCTTCGGCTGAAGCGGGCTGGCGGCGCGGCGCGGGCCTCATCGGTTACCCCGCGATCTTGTGTTCGACGCGCGCGATCAGCCGAACCACCGGCCAGAGCAGGGCCAGATAGATCAGTGCTGCGAGCACGAGCGGCGAGGTGTTGTAGGT
>NZ_VMBJ01000156.1:0-262 GCF_010608305.1 Stenotrophomonas sp. AS012628
GTCCTGGTCGACGAGGCGGTTAGAATAGCCGTCACTTCACCGGCCATGCGACCCCTGACATGAGCGAACTGATCCTGTTGCACAATCCGCGCTGCTCGAAATCCCGCGCAGCGCTCGAACTGCTCGAAGCCCGCGGCCTGCAACCGCAGGTGGTGCGCTATCTGGAAACCCCGCCGAGCGCCGCCGAGCTGAAAGCGATCCTGGCCAAGCTCGGCATTCCCGCCCGCCAGTTGCTGCGGACCGGGGAGGACGAATACAAGGC
>NZ_VMBJ01000157.1:0-261 GCF_010608305.1 Stenotrophomonas sp. AS012628
GACCTGGCGGCACAGATCGTCAACCTGCGCCGCAGCCTGTTCAACTCGCAGATCAGCAGCCGCGCGGCGACACCGTTCAGCCCGAGCTTCTGGTCGACCCTGATCCGTCCCACCGACGACGACCTGCGCCGGCTGGACAAGCTGAAGGCGGAGGCCCTGGTCGCCTTCGACAGCGCCATCGCGCCCGGACACCGCTGGGCCTTCGCCGGAACCCTGCTGGCCACCGTGCTGGTCTGGAGCTTCGGCCGCCGCCTGCTGGAG
>NZ_VMBJ01000158.1:0-261 GCF_010608305.1 Stenotrophomonas sp. AS012628
GTGGACCGTCGATCCGGCGATCGTCGAGATCGAGCCGGAGAACGTCGCCAGCGACACCGTCGAGCAGCATGTCTACGCCGTGGCCGGCAGCGACAAGTACAAGCTGCTGTACAACCTGGTGGCACAGAACAACTGGGAACGGGTGATGGTCTTCACCAACCGCAAGGACGAAGTCCGCCGCATCGAGGAACGCCTGACCAAGGACGGCATCAGCGCCGCCCAGATGTCCGGCGACGTACCGCAGCACAAGCGCATCCGCAC
>NZ_VMBJ01000159.1:0-261 GCF_010608305.1 Stenotrophomonas sp. AS012628
GTCTTGCACCAGCGGGTGACCATCTCCACGTACTCCGGTACCTGGCCCACCGCCGCGCCCATGCCGCGCTCGGGCATGCCGTGGGGGCAACCGAAGTTCAGCTCGATACCGTCGGCGCCGGTGGCTTCCACCAGCGGCAGGATGTATTTCCACGACTCCTCGACGCAGGGCACCATCAGCGACACGATCAGCGCGCGGTCTGGCCAGTCCTTCTTCACCTGGGCGATCTCGCGCAGGTTGATCTCCAGCGAGCGGTCGGTG
>NZ_VMBJ01000016.1:0-11539 GCF_010608305.1 Stenotrophomonas sp. AS012628
ACCCTGGCCCGGCCCCCCTCTCAACTCGCGACCGCCGACCAACTGCTGTTGCTGTTGCTGTTGCTGTTGCTGTTGCTTCAAAAGCCTGCCGCAGGCAGCGCCGCAGCCGCCGCTGCAAGGAAACCTGAATACGTTCGGACACTGCGCCTCAATCCCCCGCCCCATCGGCCGATAACGGGGTTGTCACGGCTTGTCCCGCCGCTGACCGGCTCGGCGCCGCCCGCCCGCTTCGACCTGGTCCTGCTCGATGAATCTCCTGCATCGCTGGCAACACTACTTCAGCAACCTCTCCGTCCGGCGCAAGCTCAACCTGCTGACGCTGCTCATCGCGCTCGGCGTGATCGCGCTCTCGGTGATCGCCGCCCGCATGCAGTACCTGGACCTCACCGAGACCCGCAAGACCGCGCTGAAGACCCAGGTCGAACTGAGCTACGGCATCCTGCAGCACTACCACCGCCTGGCCGGTACCGGCGAACTCAGCGAAGAGGCTGCCAAGAGCGCGGCATTGCAGGCGCTGGAAGTGATGCGCGCCGAGAACGATGCCTACTACTTCAACATCTACGACACCGGCTACCGCCTGCTGATGCACCCGTTCCGCAAGGATCTGGTCGGCAAGGACATGAAGGACTTCCGCACCGACGACGGCGTGCGCATCTACTACGACCAGGTCGAAGCAGCCAAGGCCGGTGGCGGCTTCGTCAACTACCGCTGGGCCAAACCCGGCAGCAAGGGCGAGGTCGAGAAGGTGGCCTACGCCGGCCTGTTCGCGCCCTGGAACTGGGTGGTCAGCAGCGGCGTCTACATGGACGACGTGCAGAAGCAGGCGCTGGTGTTCACCGCCATCATGGCCGTCGCCGGTGGCGTGCTGGTACTGATCGTGCTGGCCCTGAGCTGGCTCATCGGCAACCGCATCGCCGTGCCGCTGAAGCAGGCAACGGCCGTCGCCGAGGGTATCGCCCGCGGCAAGCTGGACAGCCACATCGGTCCGCAGGCGCATGACGAACCCGGTCGCCTGCTGGACGCCATGTCCGGCATGCAGCAGCAGCTGCACGCAGTGATCGGCGGCCAGCGCGAAATGGCCCGCCGCCACGATGCCGGCGAACTGAGCTATCGCATCGAC
This sequence comes from Stenotrophomonas sp. AS012628, assembly GCF_010608305.1. Lineage (NCBI taxonomy): Bacteria > Pseudomonadati > Pseudomonadota > Gammaproteobacteria > Lysobacterales > Lysobacteraceae > Stenotrophomonas > Stenotrophomonas sp. AS012628. The sequence goes on from NZ_VMBJ01000016.1 coordinate 1,121, forward strand.
GCCAGTGCCTTCCCCGGCGAGTACGGGCTGATGGTGCAGGAAACCAACGCCCTGGTAGGCGGCCACGTGCAGACCCTGCATGACGTGCTGGACGTGGTACAGCAGTACGCGGTCGGCGACCTGAGCCGCGACATCGCCCGCTACCCCGGCGAAAAGGCGGCGATGACCACCACCGTCGACACCGTCAAGGCCAATCTCGGCCGCATCAACGCCGAAATCAAGCAGCTGGCCAGTGCCGCCGCTGCCGGCGACTTCAGCCGCCGTGGCGATGCGCAGCGCTTCGATCACGATTTCCGCCTGATGCTGGAAAACCTCAACGCGATGATGGCGGTCAGCGATGACAACCTCGGCAAGCTCTCGCAGCTGCTGTCGGCCATCGCCGAAGGTGATCTGACCGCGCGCATGCAGGGTGACTACAAGGGCGTGTTCGCCCGCATGCGTGACGACGCCAACACAACCGTCGCGCAGCTGACCCAGATCGTCGGCCAGATCCAGGCCAGTGCCTCCAGCATCACCCTGGCCGCCGGTGAGATTGCTTCGGGAAACAGCGACCTGTCGCGCCGTACCGAGCAGCAGGCTGCGAACCTGGAAGAAACCGCCGCGTCGATGGAGGAGCTGACCTCCACCGTACGCCAGAACGCCGAGCATGCCCGCCAAGCCAACCAGCTCGCGATCGGCGCGCAGGGTGTTGCCTCTCAAGGCGGCAGCGTGGTTGGCCAGGTGGTCAACACCATGTCGGCCATCGAAGCCTCGTCGAAGAAGATCGCCGAGATCATCAGCGTCATCGACGGCATCGCCTTCCAGACCAACATTCTGGCGCTGAATGCTGCAGTGGAAGCCGCACGTGCCGGTGAACAGGGCCGCGGCTTTGCCGTGGTCGCCAGCGAGGTGCGCACCCTTGCCCAGCGCTCGGCCGCCGCCGCCAAGGAGATCAAGGGCCTGATCGATGATTCAGTCGGCAAGGTTGCCGAAGGCTCCAGCCTGGTCCACCAGGCCGGCAGCACCATGGGCGAGATCGTCGCCTCGGTGCAGCGCGTGACCGACATCATGGCCGAGATCTCCGCCGCCTCGCAGGAACAGAGCGCCGGCATCGAGCAGGTCAACCAGACCGTGGTGCAGATGGACGAGACGACCCAGCAGAACGCCGCGCTGGTGGAGGAAGCCACCGCTGCCGCGCGCGCGATGGAAGAACAGGCTGGCCAGCTGGCCGACGCCGTGGCGATCTTCCGCCTGGACAACCAGGTCTCCGCCGCAATGAAGGCGGTGGCCGCGCGTGTCGAGCCGGTCCGTGTTGCCGCCGCCGTGGCGCGCCCGCAGCCGGTTCCAGCGCCGGCACCGGTCCGCCGCGCCGGCAGCAACGCCAGCACCTTCGTCGCTAGCGACAGCGACTGGCAGGAATTCTGAGACCCACCCGCGGCGGCTTCGGCCGCCGCCTCTGCCGATGGACACGTCCCCCGTGCAAAGTTCTTCTCCCATCGTCACCGGCCCGCGCGAATTCGAGTTCGCCGACCGTGATTTCCGCCGCGTCTGCGACCTGATCTACCAGCGCGTGGGCATCGCCCTTGCACCGGCAAAGCGCGACATGGTCTATGGCCGCCTGTCGCGCCGCTTGCGCACGCTGGGCATGCGCAGCTTCCAGCAGTATCTGGACCATCTGGAGCAGGAAGACGGCGACGAGTGGCAGGCGTTTACCAACGCCCTGACCACCAACCTGACCTCGTTCTTCCGCGAGCCGCACCACTTCGACAAGCTGCGCGAGGAACTGCAGCAGCGCTCCAGCCGCACGCCGCTGCTGCTGTGGTCATGCGCGGCGTCCACCGGTGAAGAACCCTATTCGATGGCGATCACCGCCTGTGAGGCCTTCGGTACGCTGAAGCCGCCGGTGCGCATCGTCGCGACCGATGTTGATACCCAGGTACTGGCCACCGCCGGCCGTGGCGTCTACAACATCGACCGGGTCACCAATCTCGACCCGGATCTGCGCCGGCGCTATTTCCAGCGTGGCAGCGGCCCCAATGAGGGCCAGTGCCGCGTGCTGCCGGCACTACGCGAGCTGATCGAGTTCCGCCCATTGAATCTGCTCGCCCCGCGCTACGACGTCGGCGGACCATTCGACGCGCTGTTCTGCCGCAATGTGATGATCTATTTCGACAAGCCGACCCAGCGTGCCATCCTCGGCCGCCTGGTGCAGCACCTGGCCGATGACGGCCTGCTTTACACCGGACACTCGGAGAACTACCTGCACGCCGCCGACCTGATCCAGCCCTGCGGCCGTACGCTGTATCGCCGTGCGGCAAAGGCCGGCGCATGAACGCCTCGCTGCGTACCGACGATGTGATGCGCTACCAGGATGCGCGCTTCCAGACCATCGCGGCCAAGCTGCTGCCGACCCAGTACCTGGTGGTGGACGACACCACCGCGCTGACCACCACGCTGGGTTCCTGCGTGGCCGCGTGCCTGCGCGACCCGGTACTGAAGATCGGCGGCATGAACCATTTCCTGCTGCCCGAGGGCAATGCCGGCGACGGCGCGCCCGCGCGTTACGGCAGCTACGCGATGGAACTGCTGATCAACGACATGCTCAAGCGCGGCGCCCACCGCAAGCGCATCGAGGCCAAGGTGTTCGGCGGCGCCAACGTGCTCAAGGGATTCACCAGCAATCCGGTCGGTACCCGTAACGCCGAGTTCGTGCGCCAGTACCTGCAGGCCGAGCATATCCCGATCATCGCCGAGGACCTGTGCGGCATCCATCCGCGCAAGATCTGGTTCTTCGCCGATACCGGCCGCGTGGTGGTGCAGCGCCTGCCGCATGCACACGAAGCCGAAGTCGCCGCGACCGAATCGGCCGTGCGTGCGCGCCTGTCCAAGGCCCCTGTCACCGGCGGCGTGGAGCTGTTCGAATGACCTTGACCGGCAACGCCCCCTGCCGGGTCCTGATCGTCGACGACTCCGCCGTCGTGCGGCAGATGCTCACGGAAATCCTGTCCAGCGATCCGGCCATCGACGTGGTCGGCACCGCCGCCGACCCGTTGCTGGCGCGCGAGAAGATCAAGCGCCTGGCCCCGGACGTGATCACCCTGGACGTGGAAATGCCGCGCATGGACGGGCTGGCGTTCCTGGAAAACCTGATGCGCCTGCACCCGCTGCCGGTGGTGATGATCTCGTCGCTGACCGAACGCGGCGCCGACACTACGCTGCAGGCGCTGGCTCTGGGCGCGGTGGACTTCGTCTCCAAGCCCAAGCTGGACGTCGCGCGCGGCCTGCAGGGCTACGCCGACGAGATCATCGCCAAGGTCAAGATGGCGGCGCGCTCGCGGGTGCGCCCGCTGGTGCGCGCTGCAGTCCCGAAACTCATGCTGGACGCAGCCCCCTCGATGCGCCCCGCCTCACCGCAGTTCCGTACCACCGATCGCCTGATCGCGATCGGCTCGTCAGCCGGTGGCACCGAAGCGCTGCGCGTGGTGCTGGAAGGCATGCCCGCCGACGCGCCCGCCGTGGTGATGACCCAGCACCTGCCGGCCAGCTTCAGCAGCGCCTTTGCCGAACGCCTGGACCGACACTCGGCGATGGCCGTGCGCGAGGCCAGCGACGGCGAAGCGGTGCTGCCCGGCCACGCCTACCTGCCGCCGGGTGGCAAGCACCTGCGGATCATCCGTGACGGTGCGCGCTGGCGCTGCCGCGTCGACGACGGCCCGGCGGTGAACCGGCACAAGCCTGCGGTGGACGTGCTGTTCCGCTCGGTCGCGCAGAGCGCGGGCGGCAACGCCATCGGCGCCATTCTCACCGGCATGGGTGACGATGGCGCGCGTGGCCTGCTGGAAATGCGCCAGGCGGGTGCGCCCACGCTGGTGCAGGACGAGGCCACCAGCGTGGTCTGGGGCATGCCCGGCGCCGCGTTCAAGCTCGGCGCCGCGGACGAACAGGTACCACTGGAACGCATAGCGGAACGCCTGCTCGCCCTCGCCCGCAGCTGACGCGAAGTACGTCCACGCAATGCGTGGATGCCTCTGTAGTGTCGAGCCACGCTCGACGCATCACGCATCACGCATCGCGCGAACAGCAGCCGGGCATGGATTCGGCGCCACAGGGCATCCCGCAAACAAAAACCCCCGGCGCGAGCCGGGGGTTTTCAGTTACCGCATCAGGCAGCGACCGTCTTGGCCACGTCCTGGTATTCCTCGATCTGGTCGAAGTTCATGTAGCGGTAGATCTCCGCGCCGCTGGCGGCGATCACGCCCACATCGGCCATGTACTCCTCCTTGGTCGGGATGCGGCCCAGGCGCGAGCAGATCGCCGCCAGCTCCGCCGAACCCAGGTACACGTTGGTGTTGCGGCCCAGGCGGTTCGGGAAGTTGCGGGTCGAGGTCGACATCGCGGTGGAGCCTTCGCGGATCTGCGCCTGGTTGCCCATGCACAGCGAGCAGCCCGGCATTTCCATGCGTGCGCCGGTGGCACCGAAGGTGCCGTACACGCCTTCCTTGGTCAGCTCCGAGGCATCCATCTTGGTCGGCGGGGCCACCCACAGGCGGGTCGGCAGGTCACGCTTGCCTTCCAGCAGCTTCGCAGCGGCACGGAAGTGACCGATGTTGGTCATGCACGAACCGATGAACACTTCGTCGATCTTGGCGCCAGCGACTTCGGACAGGGTCTTCACGTCGTCCGGATCGTTCGGGCAGGCCACGATCGGCTCGTGGATGTCGGCCAGGTCGATCTCGATGACGGCAGCGTATTCGGCGTCCGCATCCGGCTCCAGCAGCTGCGGGTTGGCCAGCCACGCTTCCATCTTCTCGATACGGCGCTGCAACGAACGCGGATCCTGGTAACCCTCGGCAATCATCCACTTCAGCAGCGTGATGTTGCTGGTCAGGTACTCGATGATCGGTTCCTTGTTCAGGCGCACCGAGCAACCGGCGGCCGAACGCTCGGCCGAGGCGTCGGACAGTTCGAACGCCTGCTCGACCTTCAGCTCCGGCAGGCCTTCGATTTCCAGGATACGGCCGGAGAAGATGTTCTTCTTGCCAGCCTTGGCCACGGTCAGCAGGCCGGACTTGATCGCGTACAGCGGGATCGCGTTGACCAGATCACGCAGGGTCACGCCCGGCTGCATCTTGCCCTTGAAGCGCACCAGCACCGACTCCGGCATGTCCAGCGGCATCACGCCGGTGGCCGCGGCGAAGGCGACCAGGCCCGAACCGGCCGGGAACGAAATGCCCACCGGGAAACGGGTGTGCGAGTCACCACCGGTGCCGACGGTATCCGGCAGCAGCATGCGGTTGAGCCAGCTGTGGATCACGCCGTCGCCCGGACGCAGCGAAACGCCGCCACGGGTGGAAATGAACTCCGGCAGGGTGTGGTGGGTCTTTACGTCCACCGGCTTCGGGTAGGCGGCGGTGTGGCAGAACGACTGCATCACCAGGTCGGCCGAGAAGCCCAGGCACGCCAGGTCCTTCAGCTCGTCGCGGGTCATCGGGCCGGTGGTGTCCTGCGAGCCGACCGAGGTCATCTTCGGTTCGCAGTACGTGCCCGGGCGCATGCCCTGGCCTTCCGGCAGGCCACAGGCGCGGCCGACCATCTTCTGCGCCAGCGAGAAGCCCTTGCCGGTGTCGGCCGGCTGCACCGGCAGGCGGAACAGGTCGGTCGGGGCCAGGCCCAGCGCCTCGCGCGCCTTGCCGGTCAGGCCACGGCCGATGATCAGCGGGATGCGGCCACCGGCACGCACTTCGTCGAACAGCACGTCGGACTTGACCTGGAATTCGGCGATCACCTCGCCGTTCTTCAGCGCCTTGCCTTCGTACGGGCGCAGCTCGATGACGTCGCCGTGCTCCATCTTCGACACGTCCAGCTCGATCGGCAGCGCACCGGCATCTTCCATGGTGTTGTAGAAGATCGGCGCGATCTTGCCGCCCAGGCACACGCCACCGGCGCGCTTGTTCGGGATGTACGGAATGTCATCGCCAGTCCACCACAGCACGCTGTTGGTGGCCGACTTGCGCGAGGAGCCGGTGCCGACCACGTCGCCGACGTAGGCAACCAGGTGGCCCTTGTCCTTCAGCGACAGGATCTGCTGGATCGGGCCGCGCTTGCCGTCTTCTTCCGGGGTGAACGGCGCGTCGTCGCGCTTGTTCTTCAGCATCGCCAGGGCGTGCATCGGGATGTCCGGGCGGGTGGTCGCGTCCGGCGCCGGCGACAGGTCGTCGGTGTTGGTCTCGCCCGGCACCTTGAACACGGTGACGGTCAGGCTCTGCGGCACTTCCGGGTTGCCAGTGAACCACTCGGCATCGGCCCAGCTCTGCAGCACGGCCTGGGCGTTGGCGTTGCCGGCCTTGGCCTTTTCCTGCACGTCGTGGAAGGCGTCGAACACCAGCAGGGTCTTCTTCAGGCCGTTGGCGGCGATGGTGCCGACGCTGGCGTCGTCCAGCAGCTGCACCAGCGGAGCGACGTTGTAACCGCCGAGCATGGTGCCCAGCAGTTCGGTGGCGCGCTCGCGGCTGATCAGCGGGTTCTGCTCGCTGCCCAGCGCGATCGCGGCCAGGTACGAGGCCTTGACCTTGGCGGCGTCATCGACGCCGGCCGGCACGCGGTGGGTCAGCAGGTCGAGCAGGAACTCGGCCTCGCCCTGCGGCGGGTTCTTCAGCAGTTCGATGACATCGGCCGTCTGCTGCGCGCTCAGCGGCAGCGGCGGGATGCCAAGCGCAGCGCGCTCGGCGACGTGGTGGCGGTAGGCTTCCAACATGACAACTCCCGGGTAATGCGTAGGTTGAAATAACAAAGTGGGCTCAGGCGTGCGGCACGATCAGCTTCAGGCCCTTGAAGTAGTCGCGGTAAAACGTGTCGTTCCAGGTGATCAGGCCATCGCACTGCAACAGTGCGTGGGCGCCGACCATGAATTCGTCCAGGCTGCGGCGGCTGCCGCTGCGCTGGCGGTGGCGACGGTGCATCTCGCCGGCGCGCAACGCCGACTTGGCTTCCATCGGGTTGAAGTGCACGCCCATTTCTTCCAGCGCTTCGAGCACCTCGGCGCCGCCGCGCAGCGATGCGCAGACTTCGGCCAGGGTCGCGCCGCAGACCACCACGCGGCCGCCGACCAGGCTCTGCCGGAGGATGGCTTCCACGGCATCGGCCTGCGGGCCATTGCTGAGCAGCTCGACCAGCACCGGTGAATCAACGGCGATCATCACGGCTTATTCCTCGTCGCGCACCGCGCGTACTGCCGCATCGGACGACTCGAAGCCGTCCAGCGCGAACTTGCCGCGCGCCCGTGAAATGGCATCGTCAACACTCTTGCGCAGGATGATGCGGCTGCCGTCCAGCTCGACCTTCAGCAGCGTGCCCTTGGTCAGGCCGAGGGCATCACGCACCGCCTTGGGCAGGGTGATCTGTCCGCGTTCTGCAACAGTGGCTTCCATCGGTAGGCCCTCCAGAGTATGCACAAATTATACATACTTCCCCGGGCATACTTCCACCCTGAACAGGACCGGCGACCCGCCAGCCCTTGCCTCGCAAAGGATCGGCCACAAACGTGACATACGCCATACACCTTCCCCTGTAGTCTGGAACCGATGCCGCAGGCCGGACCCGGCCCGGGTGAATCCATTCAGTTTCGGGTTCATACTGGAACCTCCGGGGCCACCAGGCCCGCGGCGACCGCAAGCAGGTCCGCCCATGCGCGGGCCACTGCAAGCCATCCGCAAGAAGGAGTTACCCCGCATGAGCGATTCGTTCTCCACCCGCAGCCAACTGAACGTCGGCGGCAAGACCTACGACTACTTCAGCCTGCCCACGCTGGGCCAGCGCTTCGACATCTCCCACCTGCCCTACTCGATGAAGATCCTGCTGGAGAACCTGCTCCGGCACGAGGATGGCGGCATCACCGTCGGCAAGGACCACATCGAAGCAGTGGCCCGCTGGAACCCGGCGGCCGAGCCGGACACCGAGATCGCCTTCATGCCGGCGCGCGTGGTCCTGCAGGACTTCACCGGCGTGCCCTGCGTGGTCGACCTGGCCGCGATGCGCGATGCGGTGGTCAAGCTCGGCGGCAAGCCGGAGCAGATCAACCCGCAGATTCCCTCCGAACTGGTCATCGACCACTCGGTGCAGGTCGATGTGTTCGGCAAGCCCGACGCGCTGGACCTCAACGGCAAGATCGAATTCCAGCGCAACCAGGAACGCTACGGCTTCCTGCGCTGGGGCCAGAAGGCCTTCGACAACTTCAAGGTGGTGCCGCCCAACACCGGCATCGTCCACCAGGTGAACCTGGAAAACCTCGCCCGCGTGGTGATGACCGCGGACAAGGACGGCAAGGCCGTGGCCTACCCGGATACCGTGTTCGGCACCGACAGCCACACCACCATGATCAATGGCATCGGCGTGCTGGGCTGGGGCGTGGGCGGCATCGAAGCGGAGGCCGCCATGCTCGGCCAGCCGTCGTCGATGCTGATCCCGCAGGTGGTCGGCTTCAAGCTGACCGGCAAGCTGCCCGAAGGCGCCACCGCCACCGACCTGGTGCTGACCGTCACCCAGATGCTGCGCAAGCTGGGCGTGGTCGGCAAGTTCGTCGAGTTCTACGGTGACGGCCTGCAGCATCTGCCACTGGCCGACCGCGCCACCATCGGCAACATGGCCCCGGAATACGGCGCCACCTGTGGCATCTTCCCGATCGACGCCGAGTCGTTGAACTACCTGCGCCTGTCGGGCCGCAGCGAAGAGCAGATCGATCTGGTCGAGGCCTATGCCAAGGCGCAGGGCCTGTGGCACGACGCCAACAGTGCACATGCGCAGTACAGCACCACGCTGGAACTGGACATGGGCACGGTGAAGCCGTCGCTGGCCGGCCCCAAGCGTCCGCAGGACCGCGTGCTGCTGGAAGACGTGCAGAAGAACTACCGCGAAGCGCTGGTCGGCATGACCGCCAACCGTGACAAGCGCAGCGACGACGTCTCCTCCTTCGTCAATGAAGGCGGCGGCGCCGCGGTCGGCAACGAGCAGCTGGCCAAGGGCTACGCCGACATCGAGATCGAAGGCCGCAAGGTGCGGCTGAAGGATGGTGCAGTGGTCATCGCCGCCGTCACCTCCTGCACCAATACCTCCAACCCGGCGGTGATGATCGGTGCCGGCCTGCTGGCCCGCAACGCGGCCGCCAAGGGCCTGAACCGCCAGCCGTGGGTCAAGACCTCGCTCGGCCCAGGCTCGCGCGTGGTCACCGACTACCTGGAAAAGGCTGGCGTACTGAAGGAGCTGGAGAAGATCGGCTTCTACGTGGTCGGCTACGGCTGCACCACCTGCATCGGCAACTCCGGCCCGCTGCCGACCGAAGTCAGCGCCGGCATCGCCACCGGCGATCTGGTGGTCACCTCGGTGCTGTCGGGCAACCGCAACTTCGAGGGCCGCGTGCACCCCGAAGTGAAGATGAACTACCTGGCCAGCCCGCCGCTGGTGGTGGCCTACGCCATCGCCGGCACCACCGACATCGACCTGACCACCCAGCCGCTGGGGACCGGCAGCGATGGCCAGCCGGTGTTCCTGCGCGACATCTGGCCGAGCAACAAGGAAATCGGCGATGTCATCGCCGCCACCATCGGCCCGGAGATGTTCAAGCAGAACTACGCCGATGTGTTCAAGGGTGACAGCCGCTGGAACACCATCGCCTCGCCGGACGGCAACCTGTACGAGTGGAGCGACGCCTCCACCTACATCAAGAACCCGCCGTACTTCGATGGCATGACCATGCAGACCGGCAGCATCGACGACGTGCATGGTGCACGCGTGATGGGCCTGTTCGGCGATTCGATCACCACCGACCACATTTCCCCGGCCGGCAACATCAAGAAGGACTCGCCGGCAGGCCGCTTCCTGCAGGAGCGCGGCGTGCAGCCGGCCGACTTCAACAGCTACGGCAGCCGTCGCGGCAACGATGACGTGATGGTCCGCGGCACCTTCGCCAACATCCGCATCAAGAACCTGATGTTCGGTGGCGAGGAAGGCGGCAACACCCTGTACTACCCGGCCGGTGGTGGCCAGCCGGAAAAGCTGGCGATCTTCGATGCGGCCATGAAGTACAAGGCCGACAAGGTGCCGCTGGTGGTACTGGCCGGCAAGGAATACGGCACCGGCTCGTCGCGTGACTGGGCGGCCAAGGGCACCCTGCTGCTGGGGGTGAAGGCGGTCATCGCCGAGAGCTTCGAGCGCATTCACCGCTCCAACCTGGTCGGCATGGGCGTGCTGCCGCTGCAGTTCCGCAACGGCGAAAACGCGCAGTCGCTGGGCCTGGACGGCTCGGAAGTGATCGACATCACCGGCCTGCAGGACGGCGCCAGCAAGCGCGCCGCGGTCACCGCGACCAAGGCCGATGGCACGAAGAAGACCTTCGAGGTTTCGGTGATGCTGCTGACCCCGAAGGAAGTCGAGTACTTCCGCCACGGC